>RFKO01000137.1 GCA_003694235.1 Anaerolineae bacterium | reverse complement strand
CTTTACCTGTTCGCCGGCATGCTCAGCCGCGATTTCTACATCACCCCCGACGATCGACCGGTACTCGACGTGCCGGGGGGAAACGCGCTCTACAGCGCCATCGGGCTGAAAATCTGGGAACACGAAACACCGCCGGGGTTGATCGCCCGCGTGGGCGAAGATTTTCCTCGTCAATGGCTGGACGATTTCGCCCGCCACGGGCTGGATATCCGCGGCGTGAACATCCTCCCGCAGCCGCTCGACCTGCGCGATTTCTACGTCTTCGCCGCGCGCGGACGGCGCCAACGCGACAATCCAATCCGCCATTTCGCCCGCCTGGAATTACCTCTGCCCAAAGCCTTGCTGGGGTACCAGCCGCCCACAGATGAGAAAGTGGACAGCCGCATCGCGCTCCATCCCACCTCCATCCGTCACACCGACATCCCCCCGGCCTATGAGGATGCGGTTGCCGCACATATCTGCCCGCTGGATTTCCTGACTCACAGCCTGTTGCCCGCCGTGCTGCGCCAGCACGGCATCACCACCGTGACGCTCGACCCCGGCGAAAGCTACATGACCCCCACCTTTTTCAACGATGTCGCCTCTCTGCTCCCCGGCCTGACCGCTTTTCTCCCCGCGGAGGAAGACCTGCTGGCGCTGTTCGAACGTCGGACGGACGACCTGTGGGAGATCGCCGAAGCGCTGGCCGCTTACGGCTGCGAGATCATCGTGATCAAGCGTGGAGAGCGCGGCCAGATGCTATACGACGCCGCGGGGAAAGCGCGCTGGGAGATTCCCGCCTATCCATCCCAAACCAACAACATGGTCGGGGTGGGAGATGCGTTTTGCGGCGGCTTCCTGGTCGGGTTTCGGCGCACCTTCGATCCCCTGGAAGCCGTGCTGTACGGCAATATCTCCGCTTCGCTGGTCGGCGAGGGAGAGGGGGTTTTCTACGCCCTGGACGCCACCCCCGGCCTGGCCGAGGCGCGGCGCGAGGCCCTGCGCCCCATGGCTCGCAAAGTATAAAGGGCTACTCCTCCTCGCGGCTGCGCAAATGGGGGAAGAGGATCACCTCCCGGATGCTGTGCTTGTCCGTCAGCAGCATGGTCAAGCGGTCAATCCCCATCCCAAAGCCACCGTTGGGCGGCATGCCATAGCGCATCGCCCGCAGGTAATCCTCATCCATCGGGTGGCGCTCTTCATCTTCCACATCGTAATCGCGCCCCATCTCCAGAAAACGCGCTTCCTGATCGAGGGGATCGTTTAGCTCGGTGAACGCGTTGCACAGCTCCATCCCGCCGATGAAGCCCTCGAAGCGCTCGACCGTTTGCGGGTCTCCGGGAAGCGACTTGGCCAGGGGGGAGATATCGCGCGGGTAATTGTAGAGAAAAGTCGGCTGGATCAACCGGGGCTCCAGATAAGTGCTGATCAACGCATCGATCAGCTTGCCGCGCGCAGCGCCGGGTTTTGGCTCGATGCCCGCCGCCCGCATGGCTTCCGCCAGACTCTCGGCGGTGGGATGCTGCTGAATATCAATGCCGGTGGCGTCGAGCAAGCCCTGGCGCAGCTCAATGCGCTTCCAGGGCGGCTCCAGGCTGATCTCCTGTCCCTGGTAGGTGAAGGTACGCTTCCCCAGCACCCGGTCGGCCACATACGCCAGCATCTCCTCGGTGAGCGCCATCACCTGCTCATAATCGGCATACGCCCAGTAAAACTCCAGCTGCGTGAACTCCGGGTTGTGCTTGAAAGACACTCCCTCGTTACGAAAATCGCGGCCAATCTCATACACCCGCTCCAGGTTTCCCACCAGCAACCGCTTGAGGTACAACTCGAAGGAGATGCGCAGATACAGGTCTTGCTTGAGCTGATTGTGGTGGGTAATGAACGGTTTGGCCGCCGCGCCGCCATAGATCGGCTGCAGGATCGGAGTCTCCACCTCGAGAAAGCCGCGCGCGTCGAGGAACTCGCGCAGGGCGCGCAGGATGGCAGCGCGCCTGCGGAAGATATCACGCACCTCAGGGTTAACCGCCAGGTCGGCGTAGCGTTGCCGGAAGCGGGTCTCCGGATCGCTGAGCACCGCGTGGGAAATCACTTCCCCATCCACCACCTCGTCTTTGGCCGCCGGCAGCGGAGTGATGGCCTTAGCCAGCATACGGAAATCCTGCACCCACAGCGTGACTTCGCCGGCCCGCGTGCGGAACATATACCCCTCGGCCTGGATGAAATCCCCCAGGTCGAAGTCTCGGTTGAAGAATTTCAGCTTCTCCTCACCCAAATCGTTGGCCCGGAAGAACAGCTGCACGCGCCCATCGCCATCCTCGATGTGGGCGAAGGTGATCTTGCCCATCGGGCGCACAGCGCGCAGGCGACCGGCAAGCGTGACCTCGACCTTCGTCTCTTCACCGCGGGCCTCCACGGCTTCAAACGCCTGAATCGCCTCTCTGCTGGTGTGGGTGCGCCGGGCGCGCGTCGGATACGGCTCGATGCCGCGTGCGCGCAAGCTCTCGATCTTCTCCAAACGAATTTTTTCCAACGGACTGTATTCTCGTGCCATGCCGCGCCTCTCTTCCCAAAAAGAAACCCCGCGCTCAAAAGCAGGCGCGGGGCTTCACAGAGCAAGCCCCAATTTCACTCTACCTTGATGATCTTGACGGTGAACGAACCGTTCGGCGCCTGCACGGTGACCTGATCGCCTCGCTTGTGGCCCAGCAGCGCCTTACCCAGCGGCGACTCGTTGGATATGCGGCCGTGCACCGGATCGGCCTCCACCGCGCCGACGATGGTGTAAACCTCCGGCTCGGCCCCATCCTCCTGGATGGTCACCGTAGAACCGATTTGAATCTCATCACCCAATTGCTCTTTCTCGATCAGATGTGCGTTCGCCAGCAGGAGTTCCAGTTCCTGGATGCGGCCCTCAACGAAGGCCTGCTCGTTGCGCGCGGCATCGCATTCCGCGTCCGCATCCACGCCATCGTCGCCGTCCTCCAGTGCTTCGCGCAGGCGTTCGGCAACCTCCTGGCGGCGAACCGTGCGCAGATACTCCAGTTCTTCCAGGAGTTTCTCGTACCCTTCTTTGGTCAGGTAAGTTGGTGTCGTGGTCATTGTATCCTCCGCCCCCGCATTTGCAGCCCAGGTGTGCCGTAACAAAGGAGCAGCATTTCGGGGGCGTGAAATGCCGCTCGTGGGGAGATAAAAAAAGGACGCACTTCCCTGCGCCGCGGCGGAATTTTAGCACAAATCCGCCGCCAATGCAAGAGTCGGCTAGAACGAATGTTCCATGCGATACAGCGCAACGCCGCCCTGTTGCCGGGCGTACGCGGCGATGGCAGCGCGCATCTCTATTTCATCGGCCCAAAACGTGCTGAGCTGCGAACGATAAGCCGCCACCGCGTTCTGCCAGGCCGTCACAGCCTCAGGGGAAAGCGGGAAAACCTGCGCCGAAAGTCCGGCTGAAAAATCTTCTGTCTGCCAGAGCACATAAGGGTAATCGGCGTAATACCACAACGGGCCTCCCAGGCGCTCGGCCGCGGCGCGCGTCAGTTGGTGGTCCACATGGCCGCCCAGCGTCAGCGGAACGACGAGAACAGCATTCGCCGGCAGACGCGCCGCCAACAGGTCCGCCAGATGCTCCACCAGGGCCCGTTCGCCGGGGTGCAAATCCCCAAAGATATCCCCTCCTTGAGGATAAAACGGCTCTCCAGAAGCCGCACGCCGGTAGATGCAATCGGGGATATCCAGGTAAACAGGGCGCGCCCCCAGGATGCGACAGGCGTTTTCATCCTCAGCTCGCCGTCGGGCTACCGCGTCACGGCCGGTTCCCCAGCGCTCATGCAGGCTTTGCGCAAAGGGCGAGAGCGGCCCGGAGGGCACATCGCCGGCACAAATCGTCCACACTTCCACCGCCGTGCCGGTTGTACACTGCGTCCAGACCAGCCCGCCCACCGAGAGCGCCACGTCATCCAGGTGAGGCGAAAGATACACCCAGGGACGCGTTTCCACGCGTTTTTGCTTGACAGAACTCGCCATCTTATTTATGATAGAAATAATCCAAATTAACGCCGGAAGAGGGGAACCCCTGACCGGTTGACAAGACACACAAGGAACTGGAGGTCTTCCATGTATAAACTATTCAAGGCTCTGGATGCCAGGTTGCAATTCGAACGGGCCAGCGCCCACTGCGACGTGCCCTGCGGCATCTACGACCCGATTGTAGCCCAGATCAACGCCCTGACCGTGGTGCGCATGATAGACCTGATGGCCGCTCTGGAGGGCGAAGGCGTGGCCTATCAGAACAGCATGTCCCGCTACATCGCCGTCAAAGAAGAGCACGCCGAAAAGGCCAAGCACGAGATCCGGGTGATCTGGGGTGATTTTATCAAAGCCGATCACATCGCCCAATACCCTGAACTCACCGACCTGGTGCACAAAATCATGCAACTGGGGTCGAAGTGCCGCCAGACCGCCGATCGCGAGACCGGTGTGGCTTTCGTCGAGGCCATCAACCGCTTCGCCGAAATCTTCTGGGCCATCAAGGGTGTGAAGACCAAGAAGGCCAAAGCGCCCTACGCTCCCGCATTGGAGATGGTCTATCCCGACCTGTAAAAATGTGGCACCACGCGCCACGGCGGGCAGAGGGACATCCCTCTGCCCGTTTTTTATCTCCACGGCCTGAGCCGCGTTGAAAGGCAGGGCTTTTCAAAAATCTAACAGCCTGTCATCGCCATGCTGCCGGAAGATGTATACACCGTGGGCTCATCTGCAAAGTGTGCTGGGGTTGGCGAGGGCAATGCCCTCGCCAACCCAACTGCGAGCAGTTACCCTACAAATGTCTGATTATTGAAAAGCCCTCGTTGAAAGGCTCTCGGCGGTGAATTCGTTACTGGATTT
>RFKO01000136.1 GCA_003694235.1 Anaerolineae bacterium | reverse complement strand
CTGGGTGGCCGACAGCGGCGAAGGGCGCTGGACGGTCAAAGAGGCCATTGACCTGGACGTGCCCGCGCCGGTCATCACGCTGGCGTTGCAGGCGCGCTTCGTCAGCCGCCAGGAAGAGAGCTTCGCTGCAAAACTGCTGGCCGCCATGCGCAACCAGTTCGGCGGGCATGCGGTGAAGCGAGAAGGAAATTGAGGATGGGAGATCGAGAACTCACTGACCGAGGACCGCAGACCACAGACCGCGGTCAACGGTCTGCGGTCGTGCTCATCACCGGCGCGACGGGAAACTTGGGGGCGGCTGCGGCGCGCGCTTTCTACGCCGCCGGGGACACGCTGGCGCTTTTCGCCCGCAAGCCCGACAAAGTGACCGCCGTTTTGCCCGTCATCTCCGCCGACGGGGAGCGCGCCGCGGCCTTTTCCGTTGACATGAGCGACCCGGACTCGATCGAAAGCGGCGTGCAGGCCGTCATCGCCAACTTCGGGCGTGTGGATGTGCTGGTCAACACGGTGGGCGGTTACCGCGCCGGTACGCCGGTGCACGAAACGCCCCTTGAAACCTGGGAATTCATGCAGGCGCTCAACGCCCGCGCCGCCTTCCTGATCAGCCGGGCGGTAGTGCCGCACATGCTGGCGCAAAAGAGCGGTAAAATCATCCATGTGGCCGCCCGCCCCGGCCTGAAAGGGGCGCGCAACGCCGCTGCCTACAGCGCCGCCAAAAGCGCGGTCATCCGCCTGACCGAGAGCCTCTCCGCCGAGGTCAAAGAGGCGGGCATCAATGTCAATTGCATCCTGCCCGGCACCATCGATACTCCCCAAAACCGCGCCGCCATGCCCACAGCCGACTTCTCCCGCTGGGTCGCTCCCGAAGCCCTGGCCGCGGTGATTCGCTTCCTGGCCTCCGCTGATGCCGCCCCCATCCACGGTGCAGCCATCCCCGCCTACGGCCTCTCCTGACGGCGGACGGCCAACCAATGCACTGATGAACTAATGAACTAATGGACCAATGAACTGGTGAACCCATGAATCCAACCACCATCATCATCTTCGGCGCATCCGGCGACCTGACGCGGCGCAAACTGATCCCCGCGCTGTATAACCTGTACCTCCAGGGCAAACTGCACCCCCAGACGCAGATCGTCGGTTTCGCCCGTCGCCCCTACGAGAGCAAGACCTTCTGCGATCAACTGCTGGAGGGCATGCAGGAGTTCGGCGCCGCCGAGTACGACCCGGAGGTCTGGAAAACGTTCTCGGCCAACATCAGTTACCTCCCCGGCGACCTGACCAACCTGCAAGATTTCCACAAGCTGGCCGAGTTTCTGCCCCGCGTGGAGCCGCTGCCCGCCAACCGCCTCTTCTACCTGGCCATCGCGCCGCAATTCTACGATATCACCATCAAGCACCTCGGCGAGGCGGGCCTGGCTACCGAAGCGCCAGAGGGCCCCTGGCGGCACATCGTGGTGGAGAAACCCTTCGGGCGCGACCTGGCCTCGGCGCGGGCGCTCAACCAGCTGATTCACCGCGTCTTTGACGAGCGGCAGGTCTATCGCATCGATCACTACCTGGGCAAGGAAACCGCCCAGAACATCCTGTTCTTCCGCTTTGCCAACGCCATCTTCGAACCGATCTGGAACCGACGCTATGTGGACAACGTGCAAATCACCGTGGCCGAAAGCGTGGACATCGGCCATCGTGCCGGCTACTATGACCGCGCCGGCGTGTTGCGCGACATGTTCCAGAACCACCTGATGCAACTGCTCTGCCTGGTCGCCATGGAACCGCCCGCCTCCTTCGACGCCGATGCAGTACGGAACGAGAAGATGAAAGTGCTGCGCTCGGTGCGCCCGATCGCTTTCGAGGATACCGTAGCCGCCCAGTACGAAGGCTACCGCCAAAGCGAGGGCGTGTCTCCCGATTCGCGCACACCCACCTACGCGGCGTTGAAACTGTACATTGACAACTGGCGCTGGAAAGGCGTGCCCTTCTACCTGCGCTCCGGCAAAGCGCTCAAGCGCAAATCTTCCGAAATCATCATCGAGTTCCAGAAGCCCCCCCACCTGATGTTCGGCCTGACCGACGCCAGCGAATTCTCGCCCAACGTGCTCTCGCTGTGCATCCAGCCCGACGAAGGCATCCACCTGAAATTCCAGGCCAAAACGCCGGGCAGCGAGGCCGATATGCAGCCGGTCAACATGGAATTTCACTATAGCAGCGCCTTTGGCAGCGCCCCGCTCCCCGACGCTTATGTCCGGCTGCTGGCCGAGGCGCTGGAAGGCGACCCCTCGCTCTTCACCCGCAGCGATAACATCGAGACCGCCTGGGAAATCATCGACCCGGTGATCTCCTATTGGGAAGACCCCGCCAATCCGCCGCTGGCCACCTACGCGCGCGGCAGCTGGGGTCCGGCGGAGGCCGATCTGCTGCTGGCACAAAGCGACCGACGCTGGCGCACCGGCTGCGGAACCCACAAATCCGGACTGACATTCAAGGTGTGATGTCAATCATTCTGACTTACCCCACCCCCGAGGAACTGGCGCATGCGGCGGCAGAACGCTTCCTTACGCTGGCAGACGAGAGCACCCGCCGCCGGGGACGATTCGCCGTGGCGCTCTCCGGCGGCTCCACCCCCCAGGGGATGTACCGAAAGCTGGCCACCATCGAATTCGCCGAGCGCGTCCCCTGGGAGCACGTCCACCTGTTCTGGAGCGATGAACGCCATGTGCCGCGCGATCACCCGGAAAGCAACTATCGCATGGCGGTTGAGGCGCTGCTGCGCTACGCACCCATTCCCCCTGAAAACATCCACCCCGTGGATACCACACGTCCCCCAGAGCAGGCCGCGCTGGAATATGAACGCGCCATCCGCGCGTTCTTCAGCCCCGAGTTGCCCCGCTTCGATCTGATCCTGCTGGGGATGGGCCATGATGGCCACACCGCCTCGCTCTTCCCCCACACCCAGGCGCTGCACAGCGGAGAACGGCTTGTCGTGGCCAATTTCGTCCCCGCCCTCGAGAGCTGGCGCGTCACATTCACCCCTCACCTGATCAATCTGGGCCGCGATGTGACTTTCCTGGTCACCGGTGAACGCAAAGCCCGCCGTCTGCGCCAGGTGCTCTTCGGGCCCTTCCAGCCGGAAGAACTGCCCGCCCAGCTGATCCGACCGCCGCGCGGCCGCCTGTGCTGGATGGTGGACGAGGCCGCCGCCCTGCACATCAAAGCCGCCAACGCCTCCGGGGAATGATATAATTCGGGCCTGCCAACGGATGCGCCCATGAAAAAACATTTGCTCCTGCTACCCCTGCTGATCACCTTCCTCGGCATCACCACCATTGTCCACGCTGCCAGTGGTAAGGAAACGCGCCAGGAGGGCATCCCGTTATGCCCTCCTGGTATTCTGCCCTCCAGCGACTGCCGCCCCTCTGGAGCGGCGCAAGTGGTCAACGCGTACGCTCAACAGGGCATTGACCTGCCTCCCGCCCCCTTCCCTGTCCAGAAACCAGACCCCAGTCTGACGTACACCAACGTCCGTTACGCCCAGGTGCGTTACCGCAACGCGCCGGTCTACGGCTCGCTGGAAGACGCCATCGAAGGCGACGAGACCAAAGCCATCCGCAAGATCGATGCTGCATTCAGCTACGTTTCCTATTCTAAGGATACGGTGGTAGATGGAGCTCGCTTTTACGAGATCGCGCCCAACAACTGGATGACCGCCAACGATGTGATCCGCGTCACCCCGCCCTACTTTCAGGGCTATCTGTTCACCCAAACGCCGGATCACGCCTTCGGCTGGGTGCTGACCTACCTCAGCCCCAACTCCTATGTGGAGAGCAAACGCACCCCCGGCGACGCCGAAGATTACACCGGCCATGCCCTGAAGAATCACGAACTGGTCTGGATCTACGACACCGTCGAAGTGAACGGCGAGGAGTGGTATCTGATCGGGCCGGACGAATGGCTGCCGCAAGGGGTGATCGCCGCCGTGTTCCCAAACCCCACTCCCCCCGCGGGGGTGACCGCCGGGCGCTGGATCGAGGTCAATCTGTTCGAGCAAACGCTGGCGGTGTACGATAACTACGAACTG
>RFKO01000135.1 GCA_003694235.1 Anaerolineae bacterium | reverse complement strand
GCGTTGGGGGCGTTTGTCACGCCGCCGCTCAGCCGTGCGCCGCGCTCCCCGGCGGGCGGGACGCGCTTGCTGGAGTTTCCCGGCGGTGTTTTGTTGCACACCGGCCTGCCCAATCCGGGGTTGAAAGTCGCCGTGCGGCGCTATGGGCCGGGCTGGGCGCGCGCTGCCCTGCCGGTGATTGTTCATTTGATCGGGGAGAGCGCCGCTGTGTTGGAGATGATGGTCGCCGCGGTGGAGACGCTGGAGGGGGTTTCGGCTGTGGAAGTTGGTATCCCGCCGGATGCGGACGCGGGGCTGACGACCTCGCTGACGCGGGCGGCGCGTGGCGAGTTGCCGCTGATTGTGCGCCTGCCGCTCAATCGGGCCGTTGACCTTGCGCCGGCTGCCATCGAAAGCGGGGCGGATATGATCAGCCTGGGCCCGCCGCGGGGGAGGCTGGTTGATGGGCGGGGGAATCCGGTGAGCGGTCGGCTTTACGGGCCGGCGATTTTCCCGCAGGCGCTTTGGGTTGTGGAAACCCTGGCGGAGACAGGAATCCCTGTGATTGGAGGTGGGGGAGTGTTTCAGGCCGGGGATGTGGAAGCGCTTCTGGCGGCCGGGGCTGCTGCGGTGCAGCTGGACCTGGCGTTGTGGCGCGTTCAGCGTTCCAGCCAGATGGTCACCGGCCCGTCGTTGTGAATTTCCACCAGCATGTGCGCGCCGAACTGCCCGCTCTGCGCGGGCACGCCGAGCGTCTGTAACGCCTCGGTGAAGCGGCGGATCAGCGGATCGGCGTGTTCCGGCCGCGCCGCGGCGGTGAAGGAAGGGCGGCGGCCTTTGCGCGTATCGGCGTAGAGCGTGAACTGGGAGATCACCAACGCCTCGCCGCCGATATCCAGCAGCGAGCGGTTGAGCTTGCCGGCCTCATCCTCGAAAATACGCAGGTTGGCGATTTTGTTTGCCAGGTATTCGATTTGCGCCTCGCCGTCGTCGTGCGTCACGCCTACCAGCAGCACCACGCCCTGACCGATCTCCCCCAGCGTCTTGCCGTTTACCGACACACGCCCGAAGGATACCCGTTGTAATAAGACGCGCATACGGCTCAGGGCAGGCCGATGGCCTGTTTGACCTCGGCGATGGTCTGCTCGGCGATGGCTTTGGCGCGGCGTCCGCCCTCGTGCAGCACGTCCCACACGTGATCGGGGTCTTGTGCCAGTTCGGCGCGGCGCTGGCGGAAGGGCGCCAGGCTCTGATTCAGGTTCCTGGCGAACATCTTTTTGCAATCCACACAGCCGATGCCGGCGCGCCGGCACTCGGTGTTGATCATCTCCACTTCTTCGGCGCTGGAGAAGATTTTGTGCATGGTGAATACGTTGCACACCTCTGGATTGCCGGGGTCGGTGCGGCGTGCCCGTTGCGGGTCGGTGACCATTTGCATCACGCGTTTTTGCGTCTCTTCGGGGGTGGCAGCCAGCTCGATGTGGTTGTTCAGGCTTTTGCTCATCTTGTTCACGCCGTCGATGCCCAGCACTTTGGGAATTTCGGTGGCTTTCATCTGCGGCTCGACGAGCACGTCGGTGTTGTAGCGGTAGTTGAACGAGCGCACCACCTCGCGGGTGAATTCAATGTGCGGGGCCTGGTCAATACCCACCGGCACAACCACGGCCTTGTAGAGGGCAATATCGGCGGCCATCAACACCGGGTAGCCTACCAGCCCATAGTTCACGTTGTGCGGCTGGTGACGCACCTTCTCTTTGAAGGTGGGCAGGTCGGTCAGCTTGCCCAGCGGTGTGACCATGGAGAAGAAGGTGTGCAGTTCCATCACCTCCGGCACGTGCGACTGGATGAAAATGATGCTTTGCTCCGGTTTCAGACCGGCGGCCAGCCAGTCGAGCGCCATCTCGTAGGTGTTCTGCTTCAGATTGCGGGTGGTCTCTACCGTTGTCAGGGCGTGGATGTCCACAATGCAGTAAATCGTGTCTTCATACTCGTCCTGCAAGGCGACATAGTTTTTGATCGCGCCCAGATAGTTGCCCAGATGCTGGCGTCCGGTCGGGCGCGCGCCGGAGAACACGCGTCCCTTTTTCCTGGCTGTGTTGCTCATGCCTTCTCCTGTGAAATTCGTGCGCCTACTGCCGTGAGGATTTCGTTTACTTCGGCGTGGCGTCCGGTCTTGAGTTTGGAATAGATCAGTTCGTCGTCCATGCTGACCTCGAAACGGCCTCCGTCCGAGGGGATTAGCGTGAGTTCCTGGATATGGCTCTCGTACTTGTTGAGTAAGGCTCCCGTCAGACTGACGGCCCGGGGACGGTAGCCTCAAACCGCGCAATACTCAATGGAAATTCTCATCTGTGCCACCTCGCTTCCTGGGATTTTGCGCCTAGAGTATATCACACTCTAGATGGGGTATAATCTGCGCTCGCGCCGGGTTTGCTGGCAGCGGATTCCGCCGCCCCGGCCTGAACCGTTATATACAGGAAAGGAAAAACATATGATTGCATCCTGGAAACAACCTCCGGCTATGGAGATCGATCCTTCTAAGATGTATCGCGCCACGATCGAGACCGAGCGCGGGGACATCGTGCTGGAGCTCTACCCCCAATACGCTCCCAAGACGGTCAACAACTTTGTCTTTCTGGCGCGGCAGGGATTTTACGATGGCGTTACTTTCCATCGGGTGATTGAGAATTTCGTCATTCAGGGCGGCGATCCAACCGGCACAGGGCGCGGCGGCCCCGGCTACCGGTTTGAGGATGAAACCGCGGGGAATCCTCTGAAGCACGAAAGCGGTGTGATTTCGATGGCCAATGCCGGCCCAAACACCAACGGCAGCCAGTTCTTCATCACGCATTCTCCACAGCCGCATTTGGATGGTCGTCACACCGTGTTCGGCAAAGTGATCGAGGGGATGGATGTGGTGTATGCCATCCGGCAGGGAGATGTGATGAAGCGCGTGACGGTGAGCGAGGCCTGAGGCGCGGCGGCTAAATATCGGGCACGCCTTCGATCAGCTCTTCGATATCTTCCAGTATCTCGTCGCTGAGTAAGGCGGCGGCCTCGGCTGCAGCCAGGTTTTCGAACAGCTGGTTCAGGTTGGTCGCACCGAAGATCACGCTGCTGACCGTTTTGTGGCGCAACACCCAGGCGATGGCCAGTTGCGCCGGCGTGACGCCCAATTCGTTGGCGATCAATTCCAGCTCTCCCACCAGCGTCAGGCATTCGGGCGTGAGATAGTTTTGCAGCCATGCGCCTTCCTCGGTGGCGGCGCGGCTGTTTTTGGGGATGCCCTGGTTGTATTTGCCGGTCAGAATGCCGAAGGCCAGCGGGCTGTATGTGGTCAGGCCGATGCCCAGTTCGCGCGCCAGGGGGAGAATTTCCTGCTCCACCCGCCGGTGGTGCAGCAGGTTGTATTGGGGCTGTTCCACCGTTGGAGGGATCAGATTGTTCTGCCGCGCCGCGGCGACCGCCTGCGCGATCTGCGCGGCCGACCATTCGGACGTGCCCCAGTACAGGATTTTGCCCTGCTGGATCAGCAGATTCATCGAAAAGACCACTTCTTCTATCGGCGTGTCCGGGTCGTAACGGTGGCAAAAGTAAATATCCAGGTAATCCACATCCAGCCGCCGCAGCGAGGCATGGATGGATTCGAAGATGTGCTTGCGCGACAGGCCGCGTCCGTTCGGGCCGGGCATGGTTGGCCAGAAAACTTTGCTGGAGATCACCAGCGCTTCGCGCGGCAACCCTTTGATGGCCTTGCCCATGAGGCTTTCGGCCTGACCGTCGAAGTTAGAATCGGCGTTGTCG
>RFKO01000134.1 GCA_003694235.1 Anaerolineae bacterium | reverse complement strand
GTCTTGCTGCGGGTGTTGCTCACTGCCTTCCCCGCGGTGAGCGATCAATGGGTGTTGTGGCTGTCGATCGTTGCGGCCATCACCATGACGATTGGTAACGTGATCGCGCTGGCGCAGTCCAACATCAAACGCCTGCTGGCATATTCCTCCATCGCCCATGCCGGATACATTTTGATCGGTGTGGTGGCTTTCTCGGAGCTCGGCGCGGCCTCGGTGGTGTTCTACCTGATCGCCTATCTGTTGACCAACCTGGCGGCCTTCGGCGTGGTGGTGGCGGCCTGGCGCACGCTGGGTACGGATGACCTGGAAGCCTACAATGGTCTCAGCCGTCGTTCGCCCGCGCTGGCGCTGGCGATGCTGGTGGCCTTCCTCTCGCTGGCGGGTATGCCCCCCTTCGGCGGGTTCATCGCCAAGGTGTTGGTCTTCGCCGCGGCGGTCAAATCCGATCTCATCTGGCTGGCGTTCGTGGGCGTGTTGAACTCGATTGTAGGTCTTTACTACTACCTGGTGGTGCTCAAGCGGGTGTATCTGTATCGGTCGGAGCAGGAGGATGTGCCCGTGCCGGTCACGCGCCCTTACCGCATGGCGCTGACAGTGCTTTCGGTGGCGATTCTCGTGCTGGGTGCATTCTTTGCCCCGTGGTTTAGCTGGAGCGCAGGCGCGGCCGCGGGTCTGTTTTAGTTCTGTAGCCGCCGGCCGCGCAAACGGGTTTCAGCCAGAGCCCGGCCGGCGGCATTCCGGTTGACGCCTATTTGTGCCTCGTGATACAATGTCGCCCGTTATGCAGAGTGACACTTCGCCTCCAGGTTCCGGCGCGCAGCGCGCTTACAACCTGACGGTCGCTGCCGTAGCCGGGCAGGTTGGATGTCTTACCCTGATTGTAGTGCTGGCCGCGCTTTTCTTTGGCCTTTGGCTGGATGCTCAACTGGATAGCCGCCCGCTTGCGACGGTTATTTTGTTAATAGCCAGTGTTCCCGTGACGCTGGTGCTGATGTTTTGGGTTGTCAGGCGTGCGGTGGCGCGCATCAAACCGACTGCGCCGTCGCAGCCCGAATCTGATCTCACACAGGAGGATTTGTAACTGTGGAAGAAACCAAAAAGAAAGGCTGGCGCTGGGGAGTGAACCGCTGGTTTGTGCTGCTGTTCATCGTGCTGGGATATTTTGCAGCCAGAGCGTATCCCCCTATCCAGCCGCATGTGCAACTGCCTGCCGAAAGGCTAAGTCACACACCGTTGTTCACGCTGCCGGTGATTGGTGAGTTCTATCTGACCAACACGCTGGTGGCGCTGCTGTTGGTGGATTTGATTGTGATTTTGATCGCCCTGGCGGTGCGCCGCGGCGCTTCGCGCGGCACACTGGTGTTGAGCGGCATGGCCGCTGCAGTGGAAGCGCTGCTCGAGGCGATCTATAACATCACGGAAACCACCGCCGGTAAGCGCGCCCGCCAGATTTTCCCCTGGTTCGCGACCATCACGCTGATGGTGCTGGTTGCCAACTGGATGGAATTGATCCCCGGCGTGGATAGCATTGGTTGGCTGGAACATTCTGAGCATGGTTACGCGGTGAAGGAATTGTTTGGGAACGTGGCCACGATCGTGAAGAGCGAAGCGGAGCACGGCGAGGGCGGCTTTGTTGTTGTCCCCTTTGTGCGCGTGGTCTCGACCGATTTGAACTTCACCGTGGCGCTGGCCTTGCTGTCGGTGTTCTTCACCCAGATCATCGGGATCAAAGCCCTGGGCGGGCATTATTTTTCCAAATTCTGGAACACCAAAACGTTGTTCAGCAAGCCGATTTTCGGGGTGATCGATTTTGCCGTCGGGTTGTTGGAGATCATCTCGGAGATTTCTAAAATCCTTTCGTTCTCTTTCCGGTTGTTCGGTAACATCTTCGCCGGATCGGTATTGTTGTTCGTGATCGGCTCGCTGGTGCCGGTCTTTGCTCAGTCGGCTTTCCTGTTGCTCGAATTCTTTGTCGGCCTGATCCAGGCGATCGTCTTTGGTATGCTGACGATGACCTTTATGGCGCAGGCCGCACAGGGACATGGTGAGCATCATGAAGAGGCCCATGCTTAGTGAATCCCTGGGTAATAAGTGCCCTGGTAAATAACATTAGAAATCACTCGTTGGAGGTTATGACTATTATGGAACTTGAAGCTGCTCGTATTCTTGGTAAGCTCATCGGCGCCGGTCTGGCGATGATCGGTGCTATCGGTGCAGGCGCCGGCATTGGTATCGTTACCAGCGGCGCGGTGCAGGCGATGGGGCGCAATCCCGACGCCAGCGGCAACATTCAGACAAACATGATCCTGGGCATCGCCTTCGCTGAGGCGGTCGCGATCTACTGTCTGGTCGTTGCCCTGCTGATCCTGTTCGTGTTCTAGGCCAAAGACATTCAGGCTGTAACGAGAGGAGATAAACGTTGGAAGCACTGGGTTTGAACTTAGGATATCTGCTTGTGCAGATCTTCAACTTCTTGATCATGTTCGTCGTGCTCAAGGAGTGGGTGTACAAGCCGATTTTGAACCTGTTGGAGAAGCGCCGCGAGACGATCGCACAAAGCCTGGAAGATGCCCGCGTGGCGGCGGAAGCCCGCTCGAACGCCGAGGCAGAGGCGAACAAGATTCTGGCGGATGCCCAGGCAAAGGCCAGTGAGATCGTGCGTGAGGCTACCGAGCGTGCCAAAGCGGTTGAGAGCGAAATCAAGAAAGCCGCCGAGGCCGAGGCCGCCAAAATTCGCCAGGCCGCTCAGGAAGAAGCGCAAGGCGAGCGCGATCGCATCCTGGCCGACCTGCGCGGTCAGATCGCTGCGCTGGCCATGGCGGCTTCTCAGAAACTGATTGGCGAGGCCTTGACCGAGGAACGCCAGCACGCCTTGATCAATGAGTTCTTCTCCGGCGTGAAGAGCGGCAAAGTCGCCGTGCTCGAAGGTGCCACCCTGAGCGGTGAGGAGGCTGTGGTCACCAGCGCTGTGCCGCTGACCGAGGACGAGAAGAAAGCGGTTCAGAATGATTTGCTGGCCAAACTGGGTAAGGACGCTGCGGTCACCTTCCGCGTCGACCCCGCCATCCTCGGCGGTCTGGTCATCCGCGTGGGCGACAAAGTGATCGATAACTC
>RFKO01000133.1 GCA_003694235.1 Anaerolineae bacterium | reverse complement strand
CGGTGGAGGCACGGCAACCGCGTGAGATAATCATACCATAGAAAAAGGCGGCAGATAGTACCGTGGGGCTATTTTTTAAGGAAAACCGCCGACATGTTCTGCCGGCGGTGAAAGACAAGCTGGTGGTTTGGATTTCAGTCATCCATGTGGCGGATGATGGCATCGCCAAACTCGGAGCACTTCACCTTGGTGGCGCCTTCCATCAGGCGGTGGAAGTCGTAGGTCACGGTTTTGGCCTTGACCGCGCCGGTGATGCCCTTCCAGATCAGGTCGGCGGCTTCATGCCAGCCCATGTAGCGGAACATCATCTCGCCGGAGAGGATGACCGAGCTGGGGTTGACCTTGTCCAGGTCGGCGTACTTCGGCGCGGTGCCGTGGGTGGCCTCGAAAATGGCGTGGCCGGTTTCGTAGTTGATGTTCGCGCCCGGCGCGATGCCCATGCCGCCGATCTGAGCTGCCAGCGCGTCGGAGAGGTAGTCGCCGTTCAGGTTCATGGTGGCCAGCACGTCGAATTCCTTCGCGCGGGTGATGGTCTGCTGGAAAACGATGTCCGCAATGGTGTCCTTGATCAGCAACTTGGACTTCCACTTGCCGTCGCCGTGGGTCTCCCACAAGGCCAGGGCGTCCTTGACTTCCTGGATGACTTCCTGCTGCTTGTCGGGGGCGAGCATGTCGAAACCGGGCTCGATCATGCGGGCGTTTTCTTCCACGGTCAGGTTGGGGTTCTGTTCCTTGTTGCCCAGGATCCAGGATTCGCGCTCGGTGACGATTTCGTTGCGGAACTCGCGCTTGGCCAGCGCATAGCCCCAGTTGCGGAAGGCGCCCTCGGTGAACTTCATGATGTTGCCCTTGTGCACCAGGCTCAGGCGTTTGCGGCCATTGGCCAGCGCCCACTTGATGGCGGCGCGCACCAGGCGTTCGGTGCCTTCTTTGGAAACCGGCTTGACGCCGATGCCGGCCGTGTTGGGGAAGCGCATCTTGGCGAATTCATCCGGGAAGTTCTCCTTGAAGACCGCCATGAACTTCTCCCACTCCGGCGTGCCGTAGGCGAATTCGATGCCGGTGTAGATATCTTCGGTGTTTTCACGGAAGATGACCATGTCCACCCATTCGGGGTGCTTGACCGGGGAGGGGACGCCGTCCACGTATTTGACCGGCCGCTGGCAGACATACAGGTCGAGGTGCTTGCGCAGCGCCACGTTCAGCGAGCGGATGCCGCCGCCAATCGGCGTGGTCAACGGGCCTTTGATGCCCACCAGGTATTCGCGGAAGGCCTTGACGGTTTCCTCCGGCAGCCAGTCACCGAATTTGTGATAGGCTTTTTCGCCGGCATAGACTTCCATCCAGTGGATTTTGCGCTTGCCGCCGTAGGCCTTTTCCACCGCCGCATCGAACACGCGCACCGCGGCCCGCCAGATATCGCGCCCCGTGCCGTCGCCTTCGATGAAGGGCAAAATGGGGTGATCGGGCACCTGCAGCGCGCCGTCTTGCATGGTGATTTTTTCGCCCTCTTTTGGCACTTCGATAATCGTGTACGTCATCTTTTTCGCTCCTTGTGTTTTTTGGGGATTGCACCGGGCGGCGGAGGCAGCCCGATGTGGTTTCCTGCTCTCAAAACGCGTCAATTATAGCATCGTTGCTTCAGATTGACGGCTGGTGAAAGCGAGAAATGCCCTCAATCTGGGGTGACCATCTTCCTCTTTTTCTTTCTGCCGCCGTTGCGGTTCTTGACCCCCTCTTGTCCTGTGATATACTCACTTTTGGAAATGAAGGTTTGACTTGAATACGGGGAGTAGCACCCGCGTTTGCGGGACAGGTTGTCGTCAAGACGGAGTTTACTCCCGGCAACCTGTGCGCCCTGTGGCGATTGCGAGACCGTCCGATTTGGCGGCTCGCTTTTTTAATTCTGGAGGTTTGGCATGATACCCTGGTACACCAGGCAACTCTCGGATGTACTGACGGAACTACAGACCCGCGCTGAAGAGGGGCTTTCTCAGGCGGAGGCGCAGCGCAGGCTGGCAGTGTATGGCCGCAATGAGCTGGTGGAGCGGGGCATAAAATCTCCCTGGCGCATTCTTTGGGAGCAGTTGACCGATGTCATGGTGTTGATCCTGATCATCTCGGCCATCGTCTCGCTCTTTTTGGGCGATCTCGAAGATGCGCTTGCCATTTTGGCGATTGTGGTGCTCAACGCCATTCTGGGATTTAGCCAGGAATACCGCGCCGAGCAGGCGATCGCTGCGCTGAAGAAGCTGGCCGTTCCTTACGTGCGCGTGCGCCGGGAGGGACATGTGCAGCAGATTTCGGCGGTCGAATTGGTGCCGGGGGATATCGTGCTGCTGGAAGCCGGCAACAAAGTGCCCGCCGATGGGCGGCTGGTCGAAGAGATGAATCTGCGCGTGCAGGAGGCCGCGCTGACGGGGGAATCCGAGCCGGTTGAAAAGCACGTGGACGCTTTGCCTGAGGAGAATTTGCCTCTCGGCGATCGGCGCAACATGGTGTATATGGGCACCACTGTGACCTACGGCCGCGGCGTGGCGGTGGTCACCGCCACGGGGATGCAAACCGAATTGGGCCGGATCGCCGACATGATCCAGTCGCTGGAACGCGAACCCACGCCGTTGCAACGGCGGCTGGCGCAGTTGGGGCGCGGGCTGGCGGTCGCCTCGCTGGTTATCGTCGCGGTGGTCTTTCTGCTGGGTATTTTGCGCGGTGAAGACGCGCGCCTGATGTTCCTGACGGCGATCAGTATGGCGGTGGCGGCTATTCCGGAGGGGTTGCCCGCCGTGGTGACCATCGCCCTGGCTTTGGGCGCGCAGCGGATGCTGCGGCGCAAAGCCCTGATCCGCAAACTGCCGGCGGTGGAGACGCTGGGGTCGGTGGATACCATCTGCTCGGATAAGACCGGCACACTCACCGAGAATCGCATGACCGTCACCACGCTGGATGTGATGGGCTCGGTGCAGACTTTCGAGACGTTGCTTCGCAAGGGCATTCCTGTGTTGGATGCCGAATTGACGGCGCGCACCGAGCCGCCAGTGCGCAGCCTTGCGCTGTTGTTGAAGGCTGCTGTTTTGTGCAACGATGTTGTGCTGGACAAAGTCGGGGACGAGCCGGAGGACGAGTATTACCGCACAATAGGCGACCCGACCGAGGGGGCGCTGGTAATCGCCGCGGCGCGTTTGGGTATGCTCAAGCCTGAACTGGAGGCGCGCTGGCCGCGGGTGGCGGAAATCCCCTTTACCTCAGAGCGTAAACGCATGACCACCATCCACCAGGTCAATGTGAGCGTAGATCAGACCGATGCCCCCTGGCGCGAGGCTCGCTATGTGGCTTTTGGCAAAGGCTCGGTGGATGGTTTGTTGTCGCTGGCCTCGTATGTGTGGGATGGTCAGCAGGTTTTGCCGTTGACGGATAACCTGCGGCAGCGCATTCTGAAAGCCAACGATGCTCTGGCGCAGGAGGGCAAACGGGTGCTGGGCGTGGTTTACCGTCCGCTGGAGTCGCTTCCTGAGAAGATTGACGAACAGGATATCGAGCGCGATTTTGTCTTTGTCGGGCTGGTGGGGATGATTGACCCGCCGCGGCCGGAGGTGCGGGACGCGGTCGCCATGTGCCGTACGGCAGGCATCCGCCCCATCATGATCACCGGTGACCATCCGCTGACGGCCCAGACCATCGCGCGGGAACTGGATATGCTGGGAGAAGATGGCGGCGTGATCACCGGCAGTCAGCTGGAGGCGTTGCCGGACGAAGAACTGGAAGAGGTTGTGCGGCACACCTCGGTATACGCGCGGGTTTCGCCCACGCACAAGCTGCGCATCGTCAAGGCTTTGCAAAAGCAAGGGCATGTCGTCGCCATGACAGGGGATGGGGTCAACGATGCGCCGGCTCTCAAAAAGGCGGATATCGGCGTGGCGATGGGAATCACCGGCACCGATGTCTCCAAAGAAGCGGCTGACATGATTTTGCTGGACGACAATTTCGCCACCATCGTCGCGGCGGTGAAAGAAGGCCGCACGATTTACGATAACATCCGCAAGTTCATCAAGTACACGCTGGCTTCCAACACCGGCGAGATTCTGGTGATGTTGTTCGCTCCCTTCCTGGGAATGCCGCTACCCCTGTTGCCATTGCAGATTCTCTGGATCAACCTGGTGACCGATGGTCTCCCCGGCCTGGCGCTTTCGGTCGAACCCTCGGAACCGGGCGTGATGCGGCGCAAGCCGATTCATCCGGAGGAAAACATTTTCGGGCGCGGTATGGGGCGCGATATCGTGTGGATTGGCTTTCTGATGGGGCTGGTCTCGCTGGGGATGGGCTATTGGGCCTGGCGTTCTGGCCGTCCCGACTGGCAGACCATGCTTTTCACCACGCTGACGCTTTCACAGATGGGCAACGCGCTGGCGATCCGCTCCGATCGAGAGTCGCTCTTCCGCTTGGGATGGCTGTCGAACAAGGCCTTGCTGGGAGCGGTGCTGCTCACCCTGGTTTTGCAACTGGCAGTGATCTATGTCCCCTTTTTGCAGGAAGTCTTCGAGACCGTGGCTTTGCCGCCGCTTGATCTGGCGGTGGCGTTGCTTTTGAGCACTGCCGTCTTTTGGGGGGTGGAGCTGCAGAAATGGTGGCTACGACGGCGAGAAGCCTGATCACCGGCGGCTTTTGTGCTGACGGATGCGCTGGATGAACGCCGGGCTGTGCAGGCTGCTTTCCAGCAGGTAGGTCAGGTAGTAGTACATCAGGGCCTCGACTTCGGCCAGCGTGGCGGGGGCGAAACGAGCGCGCCGCGCTTCGGCGTAGGTGCTGCGTTGAAAGTGGCGCAGGTATTTGAGCGCCTGCAGGGAGACCGGGCGCGCCTGCGGCTCTTTTTCCCCACAGGCAGGGCATAACGCGCTGCCGTGCGCCGCCGAGAAGAACTGGTTTTGAGGTCGAATCTCCTGGCCGCACAGGCCGCAACGTTGTAATTGAGGCCGGTAGCCGACCTGATCGAGCAGGCGCATCTCGAAGAAGTGCAGCACAGCCGCGGGGTGGTCGCCGCGTTCCAGGCGGGTGAGAGAGTGCTGCATCAAGCGGTACAGGGCGGGGTTCGCTTCCTCTTCGAACGTAAACCGATCCAGCAGTTCGGCGAGGTAGGAGGCGCGTCCCAGCAGTGTAAGGTCCTCGCGCAGGGGGATGTGGGCGTCAATCGCCTCCGCCTGGGTGAGGATGAAGAAGCTGCGCCCGCGGGCGAGCAGCATGCTGGCCCGCATGAACGGTTCGAGATGCCCCGCCTTGCGCGAGCGTGGTTTGCGTACCCCTTTGGCGATGGCCTGCACTTTGCCCAGTTCGCGCGTGAAGATGCTCAGCAGCCGGTCGGCTTCCCCCCAGTCTTTGTGGCGCAGGGTGATGCCCTCGACGCGGAGCGAACGCCAGTTCTCAGCCATGCTTCACCGGCCTGCCTGACCGCGAGCCAGGGGAAGGGACAGCCGCTCAACGCGACGACTGCGCGGAAGTGCGCTCATGCGGCGCGTAGATAGATCGGGTTGGAGAAAATCCATCCGCGCCGTTTCCCCAGGAAGGGCAGGTAAACTTCCACGCGGTACACGCCCGCCTCGGTGGTGATGTGCGTGCAGGTCTCGCGGTCGGTCCACGTCTGTACCACTTCTCCGTCCTTGAGCAGATGACATTCGGCTTTGCGCGGCAGGCGAATCTGCAGCGTGACCCCCTCGTTGGCGGAGATTTCATCCCCTGGCCAGGCGGTTGCGCCCTTGCCGCTGGCAGTGAAACGGAAGCCGCGCGTTGGGGCGGGCAGGTCGTAGCCTACGAAGACATGACCCTGCCGCAAAGCCTCCAGCACCAGACGACGGTCGGTGGCAAGGTCGCCGCTCAACGGCTCAGGGGTGAGAATGTGCGTGTTGATCGCTTGAAAGTGCGCTTCATAAGGGAACAGCGTGCGTTGTAACGGTCCCATGCGGCCGATCAGGGCGTGTGCGTCCGAGCCGCCGATGGCGACCACGCGCTTTCCCTGCGCCAGCAGTTCGTCCCACTTCTTCAGCACGCTGGGGAACGGGCCGTGTGCCACAGCCGGGAAGTTGAAGGCGTAGTAGATAGCTTCGGCTTTCCCCTTGAGCAGAGATTTGAACTCCGACATGGCGTTCCACAGCTCGATGCCGGTGTACCCGTGAACCTCCCAGCTGACCCATGAGAGGTCGCCTTCGCCGAAGGCCGGCGCGGCCGGGTCCACCGGATGGGCGATGAAGCATAAACCGCCGGCTTCGTTTACCCGGTTGATCAGCTCTTGGGGATCGGGCGCGAACGGCCCCATGGCGCGGTTGGCGCCGAAGACCAGCAGGTGATTCTTCTGCGGCTTGCGCCGCTGATCGTGGACTTCTTCGCCTACCAGCAGCAGGACGCGCCGCTCTCCGTCTTGGTGATAACCTTCCACGCCCTGCACCCAGACGTTGTGATCGGTGGTGATGATCACGTCCACGCCGGCGCGTAGCGCGGCGCGGGCGATCTCGCTGTGTGTGGCGTGTCCGTCGGAATAGACGGTGTGCATATGCAGGTTGACCAGGTATTCGTTCATGTTTGACGTAAATTTGGGTGAACGGTATAATCCAGCCTTGCTGAAGGGCGGGTGCCGCCCTTTATTTTCAGGGTGTGCGGGAGCAAACGCGCATCCAACAGGAGGTTCGCGAGTGGAAATTTATCTCGATATTGCTTTGATTATAACGTCAATTGCTCTGATTGCCAGCGTGATCTTGCAGAGCAAGGGCGCAGGCCTGGGTGGGTTGACCGGGGCCGACAGCGGCGGCATTTTTACCGCCCGGCGCGGCATCGAAAAGTTGCTTTTCCGGGTCACCATTGTGCTCAGTGTGCTGTTCTTTGCCCTGGCCATCCTCTCCGTTATTGTCAGCGGTTAGTCAGATTTTTCTCCCCGGCGCCAGGAGCCCCGGCACAGCGCCGAAGCGTGTTTTGTGCCGCGCGGATTCCTGAGCGCTTTTTTATTGTCTTATGAAGCGTTTACGCTGGCAATTGCTTATTGTGGTGGTGGCGCTGATCGCCATCGGCGTTTTGCTGGTCGGTCAGCAGCCGGTCACCGTGCAACCGTTGCAGCCCGAACCGGTCGCCGGGGGAACGTATGCCGAGGCGTTGATCGGTTCGCTCTCGCGCCTGAACCCGCTGCTGGCCTATTACAATGCCCCGGACAGGGATGTCAACCGGTTGTTGTACAGCAGCCTGATCCGTTTCGACGACCGCGGTCTGCCGCTGCCGGATTTGGGCGAGTCCTGGGGCATCTCCGCCGATGGGACGGTGTACAACTTCTCCCTGCGGCAGGATGCCTTCTGGCACGATGGCAACCCGGTGACGGCGCGGGACGTGGTGTTCACCCTCAGCCTTTTGCAAGACCCGGCGCTTCCCATCCCGGATGATTTGCGGGCATTTTGGGAGGCGGTTGAAGTGCAAATGCTGGATGTGTACACTTTGCAATTCCGCCTGCCCGAACCATTTGCTCCCTTTCTGGATTACCTCGACTTTGAGATTTTGCCGGCTCACTTGCTGGAGGGGATGAGCGTTGACGAGATGATCAACGCGCCCTTCAACCTGCAACCGGTGGGAAGCGGCCCATTTCGCTTTGGCGAATTGATCGTGGAAAACGGACAGATCGCGGGGGTGACCCTGCTGGCAAATGAAGCGTACTATGCCGGCCGTCCTTACCTCGATCAGATTACCTTTCGTTACTATCCTGATGCAACCGCCGCCCTGACGGCGTATCAGGCCGGTGATGTGCAGGGCATTGCGCGGGTTGACGATACCATTCTGGCCGACGCATTGGCCGAACCAAATCTCAACCTGTACACCAGCCGCCTGCCGCAACTCACCCTCGTATTTCTGAATCTCAACGATCCGCAATTGCCCTTCTTCCAGGATGCCTCCATTCGCCGGGCATTGCTGATGGGCCTGAATCGTCAGTGGATGGTGGATCGTTTGCTCAAAGGACAGGCGATCCTGGCCGATGGGCCGATTTTCCCCGGCCTGTGGGCTTACTATGAAGGCACGCCGCGCGTGGCATTCGACCCGCAGAACGCCGTCGAGACGATTCGCGCAGCCGGCTACACCATCCCCGCGGAAGGCGGCGATGTGCGCGCCAACGCGGATGGCGTGTTCTTCGCCTTTACGCTCCTTTACCCCGAAGGCGAGCCGTATGAGCAACTGGCTCAGGTGATCCAGGAAAACTGGAGGACGCTTGGTGTGGATGTCACGCTGCGGGCGCTTCCCTATGATGAGTTGATAAACGATCATCTGGAGAAGCGGGATTATCAGGCCGCATTGGTGGACTTGACGTTGTTCCGCTCGCCTGATCCTGACCCGTATCCATTCTGGCACCAGACGCAGATCACCGGCGGGCAGAACTATGCGCAGTGGGATGACCGTCAGGCCAGCGAGTATCTGGAGCAGGCGCGTATTACGGTGGATCCTCAGGAGCGCACACGTTTGTATCGCAACTTTCAGGTGCGCTTTGCCAATGAATTGCCGGCTTTACCCCTGTTTTACCCCGTGTACACTTACGGCGTAGATGCGGCCATCAAAGGGGTGCGCATTGGGCCGATCTTCGATACGCCGGATCGTTTCCACACTGTGCTGATGTGGCATGTGTTTTCCGAGCGGGGCAGCGGGCTGGAGCAGCCAAGCCCCACCCCGTGAGTGTGACGCAAACCGAACAAGAAAACAGCCGAAGGAGTGAACCTTCGGCTGTTTTTTGCAGGTTGTGGATGCCCGATCACGGCGCGCCGAAGAGCGCGTCTTCGATTTCCAGCAGGCGTTTGGCCAGCACGCTCAGGTCGGAGGCCGCCGCGAACGTGTCGCCGTCCAGTTCTTCCAGGATCAACGCCAGGCGCTGTTGCAGGGAAGTGGCGACTTCTTGCTGCGCGGGGGGGAGCAGCGAGCCGATGGTCGCCAGTGTCTGGTCGGTTTGTTCGAGCGCCAGCCGCGCGCCGGCGGGGTCGTCGCCGGTGAGGGCGATCGTCGCGCTGGCCACATCCAGGCGGGCGTTCAGCAGAGCGATGCGCAATTCGTAGGAGCTTTGCATGGCCTGGAGCTCTTCGTTTTGGGCGCTCAGTTTGTCGTTGCTTTGTTGCAGGGCGTCCAGCTTGCTTTGCAGGTCGTCCACTTGCTGTTGCAGCTGGGCGATCTGCTCTTCGGCGCTTTGCAGTTGGGCGCGAAGTTCCTGCGCCTGCCCTTGTGCTTCATTCGTTGCCGGCTGGTACACGGTGTAGAGCGCGGCGGCGAAGCCGGCCCCGAAAATGATGAGCACGGCCAGCAGCCCACGGATCAGCCGCCGAAAGAAACGACGTGCTTTGCTCTCTGGCGGTGGAGGTGGCGGCTCTTCTTCGGTTGCGGGCATTTCGCCGGGGGAGGCTGCCGCGACCTCCGGAGGCGTGGATTCGGCGGAGGGGGGAGGGGGCGCTTCCTCCGGCGAGGGAGACTCTACCGGCTGAGAGGGTTCGCCGGGAATTTCTTCGGTGGGGAGGGCGTTTTCAATATCCATCTGTAATGTGCTCCTATGGTGCTGTCGGCTCGGCCAGGCCGGTCAACAACTCGCGCAGACCGTCGAGGAAGGCAGTGAAGCGGTCTGCCTGAGCGTTCAGCGTGTCAACCTGGCTGCCGAGTTCTTCTACCTGTTGGTTGATGCCGGCCACATCGTTGTTCAGCGTTTCGATGGCTTTGCCAAAGTCCTCAAAGTTGTCCACCCGCTGGCGCAGGCTGTCCACGTCCTGGGAGAGCAGGTCGCTTTGCAATTGCAACCCCTCTACTGTCCGGTTGATGGCCTGTAACTCGGCGGGACGGACGAAACGCACGCCGCCATTCAGGCCGATCAACACGCCAAAGACGATGGCCAGCGTGAGCACCATGCTCAGCAGGGCGCTGAACAGTGCGATCCCCCACACCTGCCGGACGCTGGCCCCGCGGGGCGGGGCCGGTTGCGTGGGAATGTCTGTGCTGGCGGGGAGGGGGGGCGACTCCGGCGGCGCAGAGGGTTCGGTTTCTTCCTCTTCGGTTGTGGTAGCCGCGGACGCTTCGTCGGTGGAGGCCTCCTCGGCTGCGGGCTGGTCGGCGCTTTCCGCCGCTGAGGTGGCGTTGAAGGAGATCAATGGTTGCAGGCGGGCGACCAGACTCGGCCCGATGCCTTCGACTTTTTCCAGCTCTTCCGCTGATGCAAAGGGGCGCGCCGCAAGGATGCGGTCGGCCAGCGCCGGGCCTACCCCCGGCAGGCTGATCAACTCGTCTCGCGTGGCTTGATTGATCGCGATGGGTTGGGTCATTTTTGTGCTCCTGTTTGTTCTATACTGCACATTTGCAGCGAAAATTCGCATCGTCGAACCTGCGGGAGGGTTCTCAATCGGCATTTGCGTGCACCCTCGGTTTCACTTTTGCTTGCATTATCTCAGATTTTGGGTAAAAATACCAGTAGAATTTGGTTAACGTTCCCGGTGGTTTTGGACGAATGTCAAAAAAGGCGGGATGTTTGCCACTTGGAAAATGCGCCGCTCGCCGTTACACTGAGCCTCAATTCGACCGAGCATCGAGGCGAGGGTTGAGTCATGAACGATGTGCTGGATGTTTTAAGGACAATGAATATCTTCAGCGGCTTTAGCGACGAGCAACTGGCGATTTTGGAGCCGCTGGTGGAAGTATGTGATTGCCGGCCCGGAGAGGTAATTTTTGAGCAGGATGCCCCCGCGGATTATCTCTATATTGTGATCGAGGGGTTGGTGGCGATTATTTACAAGCCGGAAGATGGTACCGAGATCACCGTGGCACAGATCAAGCCGGATGGCGTGTTTGGCTGGTCGGCGGCGTTTGGCAGCGGGATTTATACCTCTGGGGCGGTGTGCCGTTCCGACAGCCGCTTTCTGCGCATCCGCGGCGAAGATTTGAAGCAACTGCGCCATACGCAACCGGAGACCGGCCTGCAGATCCTCAGGCGGCTGGCGCGGGTGGTGGCCAATCGTCTGCGGGAGACGCACTGGCACGAAGATGTGGTTGCCATGCTGGAAGACGGCCTGACCAACGGTGTCAAACCCATAGGAGGTTAATTGGCGATGAGCGCGTCGGAATATTCGAAAGAGGAGATGTTGAAAGGCCTGGTTGAACAGATCAGCGCCTATGTGGAGCAGTATCACGGCGGCAGCGTGGAGATGGTCTCCCTGGAGGGGAACAAACTCAAAGTGCGTCTGGGAGGGGCGTGCATCGGCTGTCCGCTTTCACCCACCACGCTGCATGGCTGGGTGGCCGGCACAGTCAAGCAATTCTTCCCGGATGTGGAAGTCATCGGTGTGGAAGATTAAGGCTACCGGCGAAGGAGGTTGTTGGCGATGAATTTTCACGATGTGGTTTCGTTCTTTGGCGCGCTGGCGCAGTTTATCGGCCTGCTGGTGTTTGGCGTGGCCGTGGCGCTGTTCGTGTGGCAAACGCTGAAGCGGGCCGATGGAGAGCCGCGTCTTCAGGCCGCTGTGCTGTTGGGGTATTTCTTCCTCTCGGCCGTGGCGATTGCTTTTGTATCGCCCGGCGGGGTGGGCGCTTATACCCTGGGCGCCGGCGCGGCGATGTTATGGAGCGCACGGGAGAAGGATGAACAATCCCCGGACGAGTGATGTTTTGGGGCAAGATAAAAAAACAAGCGGGCAGTTCTACCACTGCCCGCTTTGTTTTTCTGTTTGGGTGGACTCACTTGCCTGCTGCGCCGGCTGTCTCCGCCCCCAGGGAGGTGCGCGCCAGGAATTCTTCCACCAGCAGGATGTTCTCTCCGGCGCGCTGGATGGTCTTGAGCAAGGTGCTCATGATGGAAATCTCCTCCAGCTGTTCGGTGACGAACCAGCGCAGGAAGTCCTGCGAGATGTAGTCCTTGTCTTGGATGGCGATGCCCATCAGGTTATTGATCATGGCGGTGACCTCAGTCTCCCATTCCAGCGCCAGGCGGGCGCAGTGCTCCGGAGACTCGAAGCCGTGGGTTGTTTCGGGGATGGCGGGGATGCGTACCTCGCCGCCGGCTTCCACCAGATAGTGTACGAATTTCATGGCGTGCATCTTTTCTTCCTCTGCCTGGCGGTAGAAGAAGGCCGCCAGTTGAGGCAGGTCGTCGGCGTCGAAGTAGGCCGCGATGCTGACGTATTGCAGGCTGGCGCCAAATTCCGCGCCAATTTGCTGGTTGATTGCGTTTTCCAGTTCTTTGCTGATCAACATGAGTATTCTCTCCTTGTGTTTTGTTCTGTGTGTCACAAAAATTATATCAGACCCATCGCCAATCCGTCGGCGCGGCCGTCGCTGCCACCGATCAACACGCCGTTTGTCGCGCTGCGCAGGATGACCTGCCCGCGCCCGAACACCGCCCTGGCGTAGCCCTGTGTAGGCTCGACGGGATGTCCCATCTCTGCGAGGCGGGCCGTCACCTCGGGGGAGATGCCCTCTTCCAGGGCGACTGTTCCTCCGGCGCGGCCATCGGTGATGCAGAAGCGCGGTCGGTCCAGGGCGGATTGTGGGTCAAGGCGGTCGTCCACCAGCGCGCTGACCACCTGTACATGTCCCTGCGGCTGCATGAAACCGCCCATCACGCCAAAAGAGGCGAATAACCGAGCCGCGTTTTCGTTTCCCTTTGCGCTCTTGGTGGGGTCGTCCAGCGTGATCAGGCCGGGGATGATGGTGTGATACGGCCTTTTCCCCGGCTTCAAGGCGTTGGGGTGTTGTGGATCGAGGCTGAAGTTGTGGCCGCGGTTTTGCAGCGTGAAGCCCCATCCCTTTGGAACGATGCCTGTGCCGAACCCCATGTAGTTGCTGTTGATGAACGAGCAGGCGTTGCCCTCGCCGTCCACCACGCTGAGATACACGGTATCGGAGTGCGCCACGGGCGTGCCATGCGTTTGATCCAGTGTGGCGCGTTGCGGGTCGAGCAAGGCGGCGCGGGCGGCGGCGTATGCTTTCGAGAGCAGGTCATCCGCCGGGATGTGTTCTACCGTCGGGTCGGTGACATACCAGCGGGTATCGGCAAAGGCCAGCCGCAGGGCTTCGATTTGCAGATGCAGGCGTTCGGCCGAGAGCGGCGCGAAGGCGGCGAGGTCGAACTGCTCCAGGATGTTGAGCGCAAGCAGGGCGGTCAGCCCCTGCCCGTTGGGCGGGCATTCCCACACCCGGTGGCCGCGGTATGTGGTGCTGATGGGAACATCCCAGGTGGCGCGGTGTGCGGCCAGGTCATCAACGGTCAGGCAGCCGCCGGCCTGTTGCACGGTGTGTGCGATGGCCTCGGCGATCGGGCCGCGGTAAAAGGCTTCTGCCCCGCCCTCGGCGACGGCGCGCAGCGTGCGCGCCAGCCCGGGGTTGCGAAAAATCTCTCCCGCGCGGGGGGCGCGCCCCTCAATGGTGAGTTCCTGGCCGTTGAGCGCATGACGCAGTTGTCGTTCCACGCCGCGCTGCCAGAAGTATGCCGTCACCGGCTCGACCGGGAAGCCTTCCTCGGCCAGGCGAATGGCGGGGCTGAGCACGTCTGCCAGAGAGAGACGGCCGAAGCGCTCCACCAGCGCGCTCCAGGCAGAACACGCGCCGGGGACGGTGATGGTATAGGGGTGGTAGGGGTCGGAAATGGTGTGTGTGCGCTCGTCCAGCAAACCCTGGCGGCGGATGCGTTCGAGGGTCAACGCGGCCGGGGCGCGCCCGGAGCCGTTGAGGGCGTACACATGTCCGCTGCTGGCCTGGTAGTACAGGGCGAAAGCGTCGCCGCCGATGCCGGTGGAGGTCGGCTCGGTGACGTTCAACGCGGCTGCAGTGGCGATGGCTGCGTCGGCGGCGTTGCCTCCCCGGCGTAGGGTTTCCAATCCGGCGGCGACAGCCAGCGGCTGCGAGGTGGCCACCATCCCGCCGCGTGCCATCACCGCCGAACGGCGGGAAGCGAAGCGGTAGGGGTATTGCATGACGTTAGAAACTCAAGCGGAACCAGTCTGTGTTCAGTATCACGGAGCAGCTCATTGCCAGGAAGATCAGCAAGAGGATGAAACCGCATCCGCAACCGGTGCAGGATGGGCCGCGGCCAAAGCCGAAGCGGTCTTGCAGCCAGTCGAACAGCGCGTCCAGCAAGAGGAGTTTCAACAAACCCGAAAGACAGCCTGAGCGATTGTTCACGTTTTTCTCCTT
>RFKO01000132.1 GCA_003694235.1 Anaerolineae bacterium | reverse complement strand
GTTTGCTCGCGTTCATCATGGCTGCCGCCCAAACCGGCACCGCGCTGCCGCCCGACGGCATCAATCTCATCCACAAAGACGATGCAGGGCGAATGACGCTTGGCCTGATCGAACAGATCGCGCACGCGGCTGGCGCCCACACCGACGAACATCTCCACAAACTCCGAGCCGGAGATCGAGAAGAAGGGCACGCCGGCCTCCCCGGAGACCGCCTTGGCCAGCAACGTCTTGCCGGTGCCGGGCGGGCCGACCAGCAACACCCCTTTGGGGATACGCGCCCCCAAGGCGATGAACTTCTCCGGTTCACGCAGAAATTCCACCACCTCGGCCAGTTCCTGCTTGGCCTCCTCCGCGCCGGCCACATCGTCGAAAGTGACGGTGGGGTGATCGCCGGTGAACATACGCGCGCGCGACTTCCCAAATGCCATGGCAGCGTTATTGCCGCCCTGTGCCTGCCGGAAGATGAACCAAAACATCGCACCCAGCAGAACCACCGGCGCAATGTAACTCAGCACGGTCACCACGCCCACCCACTGACTGGGCGGCTGCACTTCAACCTTGACCCTATCAGGCGAGAGGTCGGCGGTCGAAACGCCAAAAGCCATGAGTTGATCCACCAGCGTGGCCGTCGGCTCTTTGTGTGCGACAGCCTCCGAGCCGTCGGCATAAATCACGCGGATTTCGTTCTCATCGGTCACCAGACGCGCCACCTCGCCGGCGCGGATCTGAGCTGCCAGCTCGTTGATGGTCAGGGCTTCCTGTCGAACCGCCGTCTGCCGCATGTTATAGAACAGCAGAATCGCGATTCCCAGGATGAACAGTATATAGACAAAAGAAGACCGGTTTCTTGACGGCTCCACAAATACCTCCGTTTCATTGCCTTGCGGCGGTTAAATTATACCAATCTCTCTCCCCCAACGGTAGCAAATCCGACCATTCTAAGGGGAAATTAACATCCCTCTAACACCGCTCAGCGGCGCCACATTGTCTCCAGCAAATCGGCCAGGCGAGCCGCCAGGGCGGCGCGATCGAAGTGCTGCTCCACATACCGCCGCCCGGCTTCCCCCATCTGGCGACAGCGCGCCGGTTGAGAGGCCAGCTGCCGCAATGCCTCAGCCAGAGCATGGGCATCTCCCGGCGGGACGAACACGCCGCCACCGGCCGCCTCCACCACCTCACGCACCACGCCGTCAATGGCCAGCACCACCGCCCTGCCGGCGGCCATGTAATCGAACACCTTGTTGGGATAGGTGGTCTTATACGCTTCGATAGGCTTGAGGATGGCGATGCAGGCATCCGCGGCGGCCAACGCGGCAGGCATCTGTTGCTTGCTCAATGGGTCGATGAACACCACATTGTGCAAGCCTTCCCGTTCCGCGCGCTGTTTCAAACGCGGCTTCTCTTTGCCATCCCCCAGCAGCACAATCTGCAACGGCTCATCGCGCAACAACGCGGCCGCGTCGAGCAACACGTCCAAATCATTGGAAAGTCCGTGCGCGCCGGCATACATGGCAACGAAAGGAGCGGTCAGGCCGTGTGCGCGCCGAAACGCCTCCCCATCTTCGCCCGGACGAAACATCTCCGCATCCGCGCCGTTGGGGATCAACGTCACCTGTCGGCCGCCACGCGCCCGCACGTGCGCCACATAGCCGGGGCTGTTGACCACAAGATGGTCAGCCCGGCGGTAGAGAAAACGCTCCAGCCACTCCGACATACGAATCAGTGTGCGGTTGGTCAACACCCCCACCGCCACGGCAAAATACGGCCACAGGTCGCGCACCTCAAACAGGAAGCGCGCCCGCTTAAGCCGCGCCAGCGCCCAGGCCGTCACACCCTGAAAAATGGGCGGCGAAGTGCCCCACACCACGTCCACATCGCGAACGCTCAGGCCAACCACAAAAGAAGAAAACATAAAGCTGAAAAAGGCGATCAAACGATGGGTAAAGGATTTGTGATGCGCCTGATAGACATAGGTACGCAACAAGGTGATCCCCGCTTCCAGTTCTCGGCGTTCGACAAACGGGACGCGGCCATTCACCGGCGCCCCGGTCAGATAACTCACCGGGCTGGCAATGATGGTGACGCGATGCCCGCGACGCGCCAGGTAGCGCGCCAGTTCATGATGACGCGTGCCGCCAGGTTCATCGAGGGCGGCGAAGGCTTGATGGATGAGGAGGATATGCATTGAGGTCGGTTAGTCGGTTGGTCTGGTTGGTCTGGTTGGTCTGATTGGTCTGATTGGTCTGATTGGTCTGATTGGTCTGGTTGGTCTGGTTGGTCGGTTGGTCGGGGAAGTGAAAGGTGGTGGTGAAAGTGATCTCAGTGGCAGGCGCGGTCTCCAGGGCCAGGGAGAGCGCCGGGATTTTAACACCATACGTCGGAGAGTACCAGCCGCGCGCGGGATCGGGGGCGGCTGAGCCATAGATGGGTTCGCCAGCACGGATCAAGGAGACCGTGGACGACGGCCCGCGGACGGTGACTTCAACCCACCCCAATGGGGAATGCAGGTGAAGAGAAACGGTGGTCTGTCGTCCATCGTCCGCCATCTGCAATTCCCAATCCGGCAGCAGCCAGTGCAGGCGAGCGCTTACCGGCAGCGGAGAGCGCCTGCCCCCAGGCAGCACCTGATCTTCCACCACCCAACTGCCATCCGCATCAACGCTCACCGCGCGGCGAATCAAATACCCCAGGCGACGGTAACCATCATGTTCGGCCACCAACCGCCGCGCGCCCCGTTCCAACAGACGAGCCTGCGCCCAATCCAGATACAGGAAACGACCGGCACGCGTCATCGGTTCACGGCCGTTGAGTGTGACGGTGTTGTGATAGAAAGCCGCGGGGAGAGGATTGTCCCACGGCGGCTCGCCGTTGTACAGAAACGTGCCCGCGTCGCGAGCGACGTTGAGTCCCCGCCACCACAAGTCCAGATGCAGATGGTCGGCATGCGCCAGCCGCAGATTGCCGCGCGGCACGCGCAGGTATGCCCAGGCGTC
>RFKO01000131.1 GCA_003694235.1 Anaerolineae bacterium | reverse complement strand
TAAAGTATTGATCGTAGACGACGATGTTGAAACCTTACGGCTTGTGGGGTTAATGCTCGAGCGACAGGGATATCTGATCAGTGCCGCCGATAACGGCGCGCGCGCCATCCAGAAAGCCATCGCCGAACGCCCTGATATCATCCTGCTCGACGTGATGATGCCCGACATGTCCGGGGTGGAAGTCGCCAAGCGGTTGCGCGCCCGCCCTGAGACGGCGGATGTGCCCATCATCATGTTCACGGCCAAATCGCAGGTCGAAGACAAAGTCGAAGGCCTGGAAGCCGGCGCAGACGCCTACCTGACCAAGCCCACCCAGCCGCGCGAATTGCTCGCCCAGGTCAAAGCCCTGCTCAACCGCACCAAGAAGATGCGCTCAACCGGCCCGATAGCAGCCCCCGCCCCGCGCGTGCGCGGCCACACCATCGGGGTGCTCTCGGCCAAAGGCGGTGTGGGCGTCACCACCGTAGCCACCAACCTGGCCGTAACCATTCGCAAGCTGACCGGCGAAACAGTGATCGTGGCAGATTACCGTCCCGGCACCGGCGGTGTTGGCCTGTCGTTGGGCTTCAACAGTTCCAACGGCATCCGCAAACTATTGCGTCAGGATGCCAAAGCGATCACCGAACGGGAGATCAAGAATCAAGTGTCCACCCACTCGTCGGGCATTCAGGTCTTCCTGGCCCCCGATCGGCCGCGGGAGGCGATTTACTTCATGCGCATTGAGCAATACCGCTCGATTGCCAAGCATCTACCCTTCCTGGCCAAATTCGTGATTTTCGATCTCGGCCCCTCCCTGCCGCCGGTGACGCAGGCGGTGATGGAACACATCGACGAATTCATCGTGGTGGTTGACCCCTCGCCGGACGATGTAGAACAAACCAAGGCCCTGTTGGAAGACCTGAACACACTGGGGGTCGGCCCAGGGCGCGTGCGTATCGTGATGGTGAACCGCCAGGCCGGTGGTCTGCAACTCACCTGGTCGCAGATGCAGGAGGAACTCGACCTGCCCATCGCCGTGGTGATCACACCCGCACCCGAACTGGCATTCAGCGCCCACAAAGCGCACCTGCCCATGGTGCTGCAACAGCCCAATGGTCTGACAGCCGAGCAATTCACCAAACTGGCCGCCGGAATCCTGGAACTGGTTGCGTAACCCCTGCCGCATACAAGTCAGAATGCCTGCCCTCGCCTCCCCTGCTTTTCAACGCGCCCTGAGTTTATGGCGGTCATCCCGGCACACGGTGGTATTGACAGGGGCAGGCAGTTCAACCCCTTCCGGCATCCCCGATTTCCGCTCCGTGGGTTCCGGGCTGTGGACGCGTTTTCTTCCCATGGAAGTCGCCTCGCTCACAGCCTTCCAGCGGCAGCCAGAGCGCTTTTTCGAGTGGCTGCGCCCGCTGGCGCATCACATGCTGACAGCCGAGCCAAACGCGGCCCATCTCGCCCTGGCCGAAGCCGAGCGCAAAGGCAAAGTTCAGGCCATCATCACGCAAAACATCGACGGGCTGCACCAGCGCGCCGGCTCGCGTCACGTCCTCGAAGTCCACGGCACGCTGAGCACCATGACCTGCATGGGATGCTATCAGCAATATGCCTCCGACCCTTTCGTGCCGGACTATCTGGAACACGGCACCATCCCCCGCTGCCCTGCCTGCGGCCAGATTCTCAAACCCGATGCCATTTTGTTCGAAGAACAACTGCCGGCCACGACCTGGGTGGCAGCGCGCCAGCAGGCCAGCCGCTGCGATTTGATGATCGTCCTCGGTTCATCGCTGATGGTGATGCCGGTGGCCGGATTACCGCTCAAGGCGGTGGAAAACGGCGCCCGCCTGATTATCATCAACAAAACCGCAACCTACCTCGATGAGCGCGCCGACGCCGTGCTGCACGCCGATGTGGCCGAAATCGTCCCCGCGCTCACCCGCGAGCTGACCTCATGAGCACATCCTCCCCGCCTCAACAGATCGAGCGCTACCAGCGCCTGATCGCCATCTCGCGCGACCTGGCCTCCACGCTGGATCTCGACCTGCTGCTGGAACGCATCGTCAACGCCGCCGCCGAACTGACCAACTCGGAAGAAGCCTCCATCCTGCTTTACGACGACCGCAGCAGCAAACTGTACTTCCAGGCAGCCACCAACTTCGACCCACGCCTGCGCGGCCTGGAAATCCCTGCCGAGAAAAGCCTCGCCGGGTGGATTATCCAAACAGGCGAACCGGTTTGCGTTGCCGACGCGCAGCGAGACGAACGGCATTTCTCCCCCGCCAGCCAGGTTACAGGGGTGACCACACACACGCTGTTGGGCGTGCCGCTTCGGGCGCGCCAGAAAATCATTGGTGTGCTCGAAGCGATCAACAAACGCCAGGGGGAGTTCACCCCCGATGACCAGGAAATCCTGACCACCCTGGGCGCACACGCCGCCGTCGCCATCGAGAACTCGCGCCTGTTCCAGCAATCCGATCTGATTGCCGAGTTCATTCACGAAATCCGCACTCCGCTGGCTGCGCTTCAGACCGCCATTCACCTGTTGCAGCGCACCGGCATGGAAGCCGAGCGTTTCGAGCGTCTCGCCGGGCAGATGCAGAAAGAAATCCAGCGCCTGGC
>RFKO01000130.1 GCA_003694235.1 Anaerolineae bacterium | reverse complement strand
GCGGGCCGAGGATGTGCAGCAGCGGATGGGGGCTATCCAGGCGGCGGGTGGGGTTACCCCAAAAGACCTCGACCCCGGCGTAGGCCAGTTGGCGCGCCAGGTGATGGGGACGCTGCTGGATCCCCTCCCAGGAAACGCCCGGCGCGGCGGGGAAGAAAACCGCGGGGAGCGGGTCGGCCGGCCCCTCGGGGCGCGGCGGCAGGTGAGCATCCAGCACACTCTCCCAGCGCGCCCGCCAGCGCGTCAGCGAGAAGGCCTGGGCGCTCTCCCGCCCGCGGCGACCGAGTTCAGCGCTCAGGTCGGGGTCGTCCAGCAGGCGTTCGATGGCGGCGCGCAGCGCCTCGGCGGTCGGTTGAATCAGCAGGCCGTTGTAATCGGGGACGATCAAATCCGGCAAACCGCCCACATCGGTGGCGATCACCGCGTTGCCGCTCGCCAGCGCCTCCAGGCAGGAGAGCGAGGTGCCCTCGCTGTGGACGGTGGGGATCAGCGTGATGTCGGCGTTCCGGTAGGCGCGCGGCATCTCCTCCGGCGGCAGGGTCTCCCAGCGGACGCGGCCGGGGTAGCGCGCCATCAGATCGCGCACATGGTCGGCCTCGGCGGGGTCGGCCTGACCGACGAAGTGAAAGACCGCCCGCGGGTAACGCGCCAGAATATCGGGCAGCACCTCGGCCACCAGCCAGTAGCCGCGCGGGCGATACAGTCGGCGGGGGTAGAGGATGACCACTTCAGCGTCCCGCCTGCCAGCATCGCCGGGCGTGTAGGCTTCGGTATCCACAAAGTTGGGCAGGTAGACGAACTTGTCGGCGTGCGCGGCGGCCTCGGCCCGCGCCCAGTTGATCGTGTTGGTATCCACCGAGACCACAGTCTCCAGCCGCTCCAGCGCGGCGCGCAGGGCATCCATCGCAGGACGGTTGGCCCGAAAATCGGCGTAGTCCCAAAACACGCCGTGGCTGATGCCCAGCGCGGCCTGACCCGCGGGCGCGCCCGCCGCCAGCGAGAAGGGCGAGTAAATCACCAGGGCGGCCTCGTGCGGCAGACGATGAAAGACCTGCGGCAGGCGCGCCGCCTCGCCTCCCACATCCAGGCCGGTGACGCGCAGATCGCGGTAGCGGCGCACCCAGTAACCGTTCCCGCACTGCACCACCTCCGGCGTGTAGCCTCGCGCCCGCAGCAGCACCGCCAGTTCCAGCAGATACCGCTCCGCGCCCCCGGCATAGGCTTCCCGCCCGTCGAAATCGAAAAACGTGTAGGTCAGGATGAAGACGCGCCGCGAGGGGGGCACGGCGGGATGGCCGAGGGCGATCGGCGGGCGGTACGAAGCCTGAGACGTCCCCCGCGGCGCGGCGATTTCCTTGCGGTACAGATGGCGAAGACGCTTGAGCGGGGCGAGCAGCCCGACCCGAAGCAGGATTCTACGCCCCAGGGCGCGCAGCCGCAAACCGACCCCGCGGCGGGGAGGCGCTTTCAGGGCTTCGACCTGCGCCCGCAGGGTCTCGATCTCCTGATCGCGCGCCAGCAGCGCGGTGGTGTAATCGTGCTCAATCTGGCGGGCGGCTTCCAACTGCGAGTGTAGCGCCTGCTCCACATGCTGCACGGCAGCGCGCAAGGCGTCTTCATAGCCGGCTACGGCGCGCCCCAGCCGGGCCTCGATGCGGCGCTCGAACCGACGCTGGCGACGTTGTAATTGCTCTCCAAACGCCGCCGTCCGTTGCACGCCATCGGTCAGTAGAGTCTGCACCTCGGTCAGCAGCGCGTCGAACTGCGCCGGCAAAGCCTCCAGGCGGGAATACATCTCGGCCAGCGCAGTTTGCGCGCCCTGATGCAGATCGGCCAGCCGGACGTCGTGCGCCTGCATTTGCTCCGCCAGCGCGGCCTGGGCGCGCTCCAGGGCAGTGATCTGCGCCGTCAGCGCATCCAGGCGTGAAGCGATTTCGTCGCCCAGGCGGGCGGCGTCGGCACGGGCGGCCACCTGCAGGGCGAGGGAATCCGCCAGGGCCGCGGTCAGGGTATCTGCCTGGGGAGTGGACTCAGCCGCGCGCGCAGCGACCCACCGCGGGGGAGATGGCGAGTCATCCACCGCGCCGAGAGCGGCTACCAGATAGCCGGTCTGCTCCGGGGGCAGGAGTCCGCTGCGGTGGATGTCGGTCAGCAGGCGCGCCAGGTCGGGGTCGAGTCCCAGGCCGGCGATGAAGTCTTCCGTCCAGGCGTCCCCCAGGTAGCGTTGGCCGAGGAAACGCAACCCGGCGGCCCGAAAAGCCGCGCTCAGGTCGTCAGCGGGGGTCTCCTTGCCGAAAGGCCACTCCCCCGCGGCGGCGTGACGCACGCGCCACAGCCAGTACCAGTAGTTGCGGCGGTTGGGGAGCAGGGCGAGCACGTAGCGGCGGCTGCGACTCGCCATGCCGCGCAGCAGGGCGGCCTGCTCGTCGGGATCGTAATGTTCCAGCACGCCAGCGTTGAACACCAGGTCGTAGCGCGGCTCGCCGGGGGTGAACGCGTCCTCGAGGAGAAATTCGGCCTGCAAACCGGCCTGCTCGAAACGGCGGCGGGCCTGCGTCAACGCATTCCCGGCAAAATCGAGCAGCGTGACCCGATAGCGGCCAGACGCCGCCAGAGCCAAGCTCTGCCCGCCCGCGCCGCAACCGGCTTCGAGCACGCGCCCGCCACCGGGCAGCAGTTCATCCACCAGGGCGACGAACTCGGCCTGAAAACGGCGCGCCGTCTCGCCATCGGCGGGTTCGGGGGCCGAGGCGTAGTAGCGTTCCCATTTGATGCGCTCGGATTCCATG
>RFKO01000129.1 GCA_003694235.1 Anaerolineae bacterium | reverse complement strand
TATGCCCTGGTCACCCGCCCCGATGGACAGCGTGTGCGTTCGGTGCGCGCCGCGCGGCAGGGCGAGAGGCTTCATCTCCATTTACACGACGGCCTGCTGGAGACGCAGGTCACGGATAGTCACCCTCAGGAGGCTGTATGACCCCACTTCCCGTCGAGGCGGTAGAGGAACTGGCGGAAGAACTCGAAACCCGGTTGCAAGAGAAGGCCACCGAAAACGCCTCGCTGACCTTCAGTATCGGCTGTTTCCTCAGCCTGATGCTCGCCGTGGTGACCGCGGTGGTGCTTGCGCTGGCGCTGCACTGGGTCAGCGGCCTGATCGCCGGTCTGCTTTTGCTGCTGCTGGCGCTCACCCTGACGGCGTTTCTCTCCACCCGCGCCCGCAACCGGCGTCTCGAAACCGCTTACCATACCGAGATCCGCCCCCGTCTCCAGGCGGCCGCGGCCGAAAGCGGGCTTTCACTGGCGGAGCTGAGTGCCCGGCTGCGCGCCGCTTTGCCCCGCGAAGCACTTTTGCATTCTGTTCTGGAGACTGACGATGAGCCAAAAATCGATTGAAGAGTTGAGCTACGAACAGGCGTACGCCGAACTGGAAGAGCTATTGAGCGTCCTGGAAGCCGACGACGCCCCGCTGGAAGAACTGCTGGCGAAGTTCGAGCGCGGTCAGGCACTGGCGCGCCACTGCCTGGCGCTGCTGGACAAGGCTGAACTGCGGGTGCGGCAGATCAGCGGGGAGGAGGTCGCAGACTTCGAACCGCAGGCATGAGTATGCTGGACGTTTTGCACAATCCAGTCTTCTGGGCAGCGATGATCGGCTGGTCGCTGGCGCAATTCCTCAAGCCGCTCATCGGGTATTTGCGGCAGCGCGAGTGGGATTGGTCGCTGTTGCTGCGCGCCGGCGGCATGCCCAGTTCGCACTCGGCGCTGGTGGCTGCCACCGCACACGCCATCGGCCTGCACGAAGGCTTCGACACCTCGCTCTTCGCGCTGGCGGTGACGGTGGCCGTGGTGGTGATCTATGATGCTACCGGCATTCGCCGCGAGGCGGGAAAACATGCTGCCCTGATCAACGCCATCATCCAGGATTTGCGCGAAGGTCATCCGCTGCGCGAGGAGACTCAGAAGCAACTCAAAGAAGTGTTGGGTCACACGCCGATGGAAGCTTTTGCCGGCACGTTGTTGGGCATCGCCATCGCCCAGGTTTTGTGGTTTGTGTGGGGGTTTTAAATTCCTGCTCTTGCCATGGGGGTGTTGCGGGGTTATAATTAGAACATAAGTTCTAGTTCTGACCTGTCATCTGAAGGGAGAGCACCCATGGATATCGGCATGTTGTGGTTCGATAACGACGCACAGGCGGGGCTGACCGGGCGCGTGAAACGTGCTGCCGAGTACTATCGCAACAAGTACGGGCAGGCTCCCAACGTGTGCTTCGTCCACCCCTCGATGCTGCCAGATGAAGAAGATGGGTTGAAAGTTGCGGGGGTTGAAATCCGGGTGTCGAATGCGCTGTTGCCCAATCACTTCTGGGTGGGCGTGGAGCGCAAGCCCGTTCAGGCTGTCAGCGCGGCGACCAGCGTTTCCAGGGCAACCTCAGCCTCCACCTGACCGCTCTTGATGGCCGCGTCGATCTCGGCCAGTCGCCGGTAGATATGCTCCAGCGATGCCAGCGTATAGCGGCGTGCCTGGGCGATCAACCGCGGGGCAAGGAAAGGCTGCACTTTGAGCGCCGCGGCGATTTCGTCAGCCGTCGCGCCGTTATCCATCAGCTCGCGGGTCAGCAGGAGCAGGCGGAACTGGCGGATGATCATGGCGAAAATGCGCAGGGGGTGTTCGAGTTCCAGCATCACACGCAGCCGTTTGAGCGCCTGACGCGCGTTCTGATTCCCTACCGCGTCCACCAGGGCAAAGATATCCCCCTCCACACGCCCGCTTACCAGCAGCATCACGTCCTCTTCGTCAATCGGACGGGCATAATTCACATAGGCCAGCAGTTTTTCCACTTCCTGAATCAGTTGGTGAGGGTCGGCCCCCACTGCTTCGGCCAGCAGTTGAGCGGCTGTCGGCGTAATGGCGCCATCCCGCTCGGCAGCCTGGGCGCGAATCCAGGCGGTCAGCTGTGCGCCCTGGGGACGGTTCAGCGCACGTATGAAAACCCGTTCTCCCTGCGTGGCAGCCCAGCGAAGCAGCCAGTGAGAGGGTTGTAAGCGCTGGTGGATGAGCAGCACCAGGGCGGTGCTCTCCGGCAGATTTTCCAGTAGCGCGGTGAATTTTTCGCGCTGTTGCGAGGAGGCGAGGGCGGCCAGGGGGTCGTGGACCACCACCAGGCGACGCTCGGCCAGAAAAGGCATCGCTTGGGCTGCTGAGGCCAGCGCTCCCAGTGAAAAGTTCTCCCTTTCCAGCACGGTGAGATTAAGTTGCGCCGTTGCCGGATCCCCCAGCTTCTCTTCCATCCTTTGAACGAACCGCTGCATGGCGTGCTCGTCGTCGCCGTGCAGCAGGTACACCACCGGTCTGGAACTCACTTTCACCCTCGCGTGATCACCTGATGGGCTTTCATCGTCCCGCGCTGGACGGGATACACGCCGACGATCTCCAGTTCGCCGGGGTCGCCGCTGGTGGTGATGTGCTTTTGCAGGCGCAGGCCCAGCGGTTGAGCGACGATCAGGGCCATGGTTGCCAGGGTGGCGATCAGCGGCAGACGTTCGAGCTTGTCGCGCCGCCGCGGCCCGGCATCCCACATCCCCACCACACCGGCCAGACCGGCCAGCAGGCCCGCGGTGGCGTAATTCGTGCCGCAACCGGGGTGGATGGCCAGGTTATGTTCGCCGCGGCGCATCCGTTCCAGCGCCTCATGGACGGCCTGCTCCACCGCTTCGGTGGGCAAATCGCCGATCAGCCAGAAGCCGTTGGGGTTGGAGTGTCCCCCCATCGCCTTGCGCGGGAAGCGTTTGGCCAGGATGTGCAGCGTGGCGTGCTCCAGGCCGTGATTCCGCCGAATGCGCGAAATCACAGGGAATTCTAACAACGTCCGTAAACCGGCAAATAATGTACTCATGCTCGCTCCTCACTCGTCACTCTTGCGCGTATCATAGCAATGGTATCACAATCGCCGCACACGGGTATAATCTGGGTATGCACAAACTCATCATTTTGATTGGAGAAGCGGCGGAGAGGGCCGAATTTCACGCCCAGTGGCCGCGTTTTCTGCGGCGGGCCGAACAAATGCCGGGATTGCTGCGGGAAGCCTCGGTGCAGGTCGAGGCGCGTCTGTATGGGCCGTGGGATGTGCGGATGATCCATGAGCTGTACTTCGAAAGCCGCCAGGCGTTGGACGCGGCCATGCGTTCGCTGGTGGGGAAGACCGCCGGCGCTACGTTGCAAGACATCACCGGCGGACGGTTCACGCTGCTGATCGCCGAACACGCCGAGGATGACATGGAAAATATCCGGCAGCATCGCGCCAGGGAGGACGAAGATGAGGACGCCTGAGGATTTGCGCGCTTTTCTGGAGGCGCGCGGCATCCAGGGGGAGATCATCTTCCTGGAGCAGGAAACGTTGACGGTGGAATCCGCGGCCCGCGCGCTGGGCGTCGCCCCGGAGCAGATCGTCAAGTCGGTGCTGTTTACCGTCGGTGAGCGGCGGGTGGTGGCGATGGCCTGTGGCACGCAGTTGATTGATCGGCGGGCGGTGGCTGCACACTTTGGGGTGGGGCGTAAGCGCGTACGGCTGGCCTCTCCGGAAGTGGTGCTGGAAACCACCGGTTACCCGCCCGGCGGTGTGCCCCCGTTTGGTTACCCTCAACCTCTTCCCGCTTTGCTTGACCCCGGCGTGCTGGCCTACGATGTGGTCTATGCCGGGGGCGGCGCGCATAACGCCATGCTGCGCCTTTCGCCGCAGGATATCCTGCGGGTCACGAATGCCGTCGTCCTCCCCCTGCAGGAAGAATCATGAGAAGAGGGGCGAAAATGGTGCTCTCCGTGCTGTTCGTGCTGCTGCTGGTGGCGGGGTATTTTGCTTACCGCTGGTACACCCGCAGCGGCAGCCGGCTGTCCAGCCTGTGGCAATGGTTGCGCGATCCCGAAGGCCATGCCGACTGGATGGTGCGCGCCGGCGAACGCTGCGGCGAGTCCCCGTTCCTCATGCCTACCGATGGCTACATCGGCTTCATCTGGGATGACTCTTTTCGGCCGGGGCATCGCCATCAGGGGATTGACATCTTCGGCGGGGCGGCGCCGGGAGTCACGCCGGTCTATGCCGCCTTTAGCGGGTACCTCACCCGCCTGCCCGATTGGAAGTCATCTGTGATCATCCGCATCCCGCAAGATCCGCTGCGCCCTGGTCGGCAAATCTGGACGTACTACACCCACATGGCCGACCGCTTTGGCAATTCTTTTATTGTGGAGGACTTCCCGCCGGGAACGCAGGAAGCATTCGTGGAGGCCGGCACTTTGCTCGGTTACCAGGGTGATTACTCTGGCGATCCGGATAACCCTGTCGGGGTGCATTTGCATTTCTCGGTGGTCAAAGACGACGGGCGGGGAAATTTCCTCAACGAGCTGCGCATCCAGAACACGCTCGATCCCTCGCCCTACCTCGGCCTGCCGCTCAACGCTCATGAGAATCGCAGCGAGGTACCGCGTTGCCGCGAGTAGACGGCCGACGGCAGACTGCCGTCTGTGGTCTGCCGTCGGCCGTCTTGTGAGTCATTCATCGAAAGGAAAACACATTGAACAGTCTTCATAACCGAGTCGTTCTCATCACCGGCGCGGGGCGCGGTGTTGGCGCGCAACTGGCCGAAGCCTTCGCCGCTGCTGGCGCGCGGGTGGCCGCCAATGATATCACCCCCATCAATCTGGACGAGACCGTGGCGCGCGTGCGCGCCGCGGGTGGCCAGATCCGCGATTACGTTGCCGATATCGCCAAGAAGATGCCCGTTCAGGCGTTGGTCAATCAGGTGCTGGACGATTGGGGGCGGCTGGATGTGCTGGTCAATTGCTCTGGCGTTGACCCTCAGAAGGCGCTTCTCGATCTGGATGAGTGGGACTGGCGAAGGGCGCTGGATGTCAACCTGACCGGGCCGTTCCTGTTGATGCAGTCAGTCGGGCGGGTAATGCGGGAGAGCGGCGGTGGGGTGATTCTCAACGTGCTCGCACCGGATGGCGGCGCCAGCCTGCAAACCAGCATGGCTGCGCTGGCGACCCTCACCGTGGCCGCGGCGAGGGAGTTTTCAGCGTATAATATCCGTGTGCATGCCCTCGCCCTGCGTCCGCTGGGGCTGCCGGGCGAGCAGCGCAGCCCGTACCTGGATTTGCCGCAAACCGCCCTGGCGTTGTGTAACCCCGAAGAGACCGCGAAGGCTGAAAGCAGCATTTTATTCACTATCCTCTGACCGGGTAACCAAAACACCCTGAACAAACATCAATTGGGCTTTTTTGTGCACCTTCAGGTTGAACACGACCTCCAGGACAGAGCCACAAAGAGCACAGAGAATACGGAAGGGATAAAAACATGACCTACGAAACCATTCTCACCGAAGTCCATGGCCGGGTTGGGCTGGTGCGGCTCAATCGCCCGAAGGCGCTCAACGCGCTCAACAGCCAGTTGCTGCACGAGCTGATGGACGCGCTCGAGGCTTTCGACCGCGATCAGGCCATCGGCGCGATGGTGGTCAGCGGTAGTGAAAAAGCCTTTGCCGCAGGCGCAGATATCAAGCAGATGGCTACGGCCTCGGCGGTGGAGATGCTGACCAACGATTTCATCCCTGCCTTTGACCGCATCCGAGGCATCAAGAAGCCGGTCATCGCCGCGGTGGCGGGCTGGGCGCTGGGCGGCGGCTGCGAACTGGCGCTCTCCTGTGATATGATCGTCGCCGCCGAAAACGCCCGTTTCGGCCAGCCGGAGATCACCATCGGTGTCATCCCCGGAGCGGGTGGCACGCAACGTCTGACGCGGGCGGTAGGTAAGGCGCTGGCGATGGAGATGGTGCTCAATAACCGCACGCTGAGCGCCGAAGAAGCGCTGCGCTACGGCATGGTCAATCGGGTCGTGCCGGTGGAGCGCTATCTGGAGGTGGCCCTGGAACTGGCTGCCGAGATCGCTGCCCGCGCCCCCCTGGCCGTGCGGCTGGCCAAGGAGATGGTCAACCAGGCCTTCGAGACCGGTTTGAGCGATGGGCTGGCCGATGAACGCCGCGCTTTTACCCTCCTCTTTGCCACGCAAGACCAGAAAGAAGGGATGGCCGCTTTCATCGAGAAGCGAGAGCCGCGTTGGGAGGGGAAATAGGCGCGTGACGGGCAGGCGATGACGGTCACTTTCCGTCAACTGGTCGCCGGGCTGCGCGACCTGGGGTTGGATGGTTCGCGTCCGGTGATCGCACACGCTTCGCTTTCCGCTTTTGGGCATGTGCAGGGCGGAGCATCCACCCTGGTCGGCGCGTTGCTGGCCACGGCGCAACGCGTCATGATGCCTACTTTTACCTACCGCACCATGATCACCCCGCGGGTCGGCCCGCCGAACAACGCGCTGGAATACGGCCGTCGCGAGCACGCCAACCTGCTGGCCGAGTTTTACCACGCCGATATGCCCGCCGATCCTTTGATGGGCGTGACCGCGGAGACGCTGCGCCGTTTGCCTGAAGCGCAGCGTTCCAATCACCCGATCTACTCCTTCAGCGGCGTTGGCGTCGAAGAAGGGCTGCGCCAGCAGTCGGTGCAAGACCCCTTCGCTCCCATCCGCTGGCTGACAGAGCAGCGGGGCTTTGTCTTGCTGCTGGGGGTGGGGCATACCGCCAACACCAGCATTCACTATGGGGAGCAGCTCGCCGGGCGCAAACAATTCATCCGTTGGGCGCTGACGCCGCGCGGCGTGGTGGAATGTCCGCACTGGCCGGGCTGTTCGCGCGGCTTCGATGCGATTTCCCCCCACGTGCAGGAATTCACCCGTCGCACGCAAATCGGACAGGCCGAGGTGCAGCTGCTTCCCCTGTCCGATTTGCTCAAAGTGGTGGTGCGCCTGATTGCCGGAGACCCTCTGGCGCTGTTGTGTCATCAGCCGGCCTGTCTGCGTTGCGAGGCGGTGCGCAAGGATGTCGCCTCGTCAACCGGCTGATTCCTACAGATTTCTAACACCGTTCTGAAAATCCTCCATGCTGCGCGATGATATAATGGCTTTGCGGGCGGATAGGGATGAAGCCCCTCCCTGTAACCGCCGGCAAAAGGAAGGTTAATTATGATGCGATTCGACCGTTTTACCGAGCGTGCCCAGGAGGCAGCGCAGCGCGCGGCAGAGATCATTCAACGCTATGGTCATAATCAGATCGACACCGAGCACATCCTGCTGGCGCTGATCGAGCAGTCCGATGGCACGGTGGTTCAACTGCTGGAGATGCTGAATGTGGATATCCGGCAGTTGAGCGAGCAACTGGATTATGTCTTGCGCACCAGCCCCAAGGCCAATATCTTTGGCGGCGGCGCGGGACAGATCTTCATTACGCCGCGCGTCAAGCGTATTGTGGATGTGGCCAATCAAGAGGCCAATCGGCTAAAGGACGAATACATTTCCACCGAGCACATCTTTCTGGCCATTCTTAGCGAGCGTAACACGCCTGCCGGACGCATTCTGGCGGGCGCCGGTGTGACCAGAGAACGCGTTTACGAGGCCATACAGCGGATGCGCGGAGGGCAGCGAGTGACCGATCCTAAGGCTGAGAACCGCTACAAAATCCTGGAGAAGTACTCGCGTGATCTCACGCAAATGGCCCGCGAGGGCAAACTCGACCCTGTGATTGGGCGCGACAGTGAGATCCTGCGCGTGATTCAGATTCTTTCGCGGCGCACCAAGAACAACCCGGTGTTGATTGGCGAGGCCGGTGTAGGCAAGACGGCCATTGTGGAAGGCCTGGCGCAGAAGATTGCCAGCAACGATGTCCCCGAAATTCTTTCCGGCAAGCGAGTGGTCTCGCTCGATCTGGGTGCGATGATCGCCGGTTCGCGTTTTCGCGGCGAGTTCGAGGAACGCCTGAAGGCCGCCATCGAGGATATCCAGCGCGCCGAGGGTGAGATCATCCTGTTCATTGACGAGTTGCATACCGTGGTCGGCGCGGGCGCTGCTCAGGGCGCGCTGGACGCTTCCAACATGCTCAAGCCCGCCCTGGCGCGCGGCGAGTTGCAGTGTGTTGGCGCCACCACGCTGGATGAGTATCACAAATACATTGAGAAGGATTCCGCCCTGGAACGCCGCTTCGCGCCGGTGTATGTGGAAGAGCCGAGCGTGGAAGATACCATCAAAATGCTGCAGGGACTGCGCGACCGCTACGAGGCGCATCACAAGGTCAGCATTTCCGATGACGCGCTGGTCGCCGCGGCGGAGCTTTCCAACCGTTATGTCTCCGACCGCCGACTGCCGGACAAGGCGATTGACCTGATCGACGAAGCGGCTGCCAAGCTGCGCGTGGCGTTGTACTCCCTGCCTCCTGAACTCAAAGCCATGAAGTCGGAAATCGAGCGGCTGATGGCCGAGGAAGAGCAGGCCGGGCTGGAGCGCGACTACGAGCGCGCCGCCGAAAAGAAGATGGAGCGCGCCCGCCTGGAAGAAAAATTCAACGCCGCCCGCGCCAAATGGGAGGCCGAACACGAACTGGACGAAGTGGTGGACGCCGATGATGTGGCCGAGGTGGTCTCGCAATGGACGGGTATTCCGGTCAATCAGATGTTGGAGACCGAAGCCGAGCGCCTGCTGCACATGGAGGAGCGTCTGCACGAACGGGTGAT
>RFKO01000128.1 GCA_003694235.1 Anaerolineae bacterium | reverse complement strand
GCCTCTTCGGGAGGCGCGCCCAGCCGGTTCATGCCGGTGTCCACTTTGAGGTGCAGGCGGGCGGTGTGTCCACTGCGTTTTGCTATTGCTGCGATGTGTTCTAGATGATCGGCGCGCCACACGGTCAGGGAGATGTTTTCTTCTAAGGCGTGCTCCACGCGTTGGGGTGGGATATATCCCAGCAACAGGATGGGAGTGGTTATGCCGGCCTGACGCAATGCCAGGCCTTCATCCAGCCGCGCCACCGCCAGCCAGGTCGCTCCGCTCTGCAGCGCGGCCTGCGCTACCGGTATCGCCCCATGCCCGTAGGCATTGGCCTTGACCACGGCCATCACCTCGCAGCCGGCCATTTCGCGCGTGCGGCGCACGTTGTGCCGGATCGCCGAGAGATCAACTTCAACCCAGGTTGAGTAGTGCATGATCGGGCCTTCCTGTACCATGTGTTGTGGTGATGATGACATCCCAATTTATAAGGTAAAATCACTGTCTCGGCAAGTCGATAGCGGTGAAGGAAAAGGAAAAAGACAAATGGAAAAGCATTTGAAAGCGGATGCTGCTCGCAACGTTCACGAGAACATTCTGGGGACGATTGGAAGCACGCCGTTGGTGCGGCTGAGTCGGGTGGGGCGCGACCTGGCCTGTGACCTGTATGCCAAGATCGAGTTTTTCAATCCCGGCGGTTCGGTCAAGGATCGTATTGGCGTCAACATGATCCGGGCGGCTGAGCGTTCTGGGGAGCTCAAGCCAGGAGGTACGGTGGTGGAGGCCACTTCGGGGAATACCGGCGTGGGGCTGGCGATCGTTTGCGCCATCCGCGGCTATAAATCGGTGTTCGTGATGCCGGATAAGATGAGCGAGGAGAAAATCCGCCTGTTGCGCGCCTTTGGCGCCCGTGTGGTCATCACACCCACGGCGGTTGCGCCGGAAGACCCGCGCTCGTACTACAATGTGGCCCGCCGCATTGTGGCAGAGACGCCGAATGCCATTCTGGCGAATCAATATCATAACCCCGAAAATCCCCGCAGCCATTACCTGACCACCGGCCCGGAAATCTGGGAGCAGACGCAGGGGCGGGTGACCGACGTGGTGCTGGGTATGGGGACAGGGGGGACGATTACCGGCGTGGCGCGTTATCTCAAGGAACAGAATCCGGCTGTGCGTGTTATCGGCGTGGACCCGACCGGTTCAATCCTCAAGGAGTTGTGGGAGAACCGGGGAGAACTGCCTCCGGGTGTCGAGGCCAGTACATACAAAGTCGAAGGCATTGGGGAGGATTTTCTCCCCTCCACGCTCGATCTCTCGCTGGTTGATGAGGTCGTGCGAGTGACGGACAAAGAATCCTTTCTGTGGACGCGACGCATTGTGCGCGAAGAGGGCATCTTCTGCGGTGGCTCTTCCGGCGCGGCGCTGGCCGGCGCGATGCGTTACGCTGCCGCTTTGCCTGCCGACCGTCTGGTAGTGGTTCTGTTCCCCGATTCCGGCTCCCGCTACCTTTCGAAGATTTTCGACAACGAGTGGATGCGCGAAAACGGGTATCTGGAGGCTTCGTGGAGCGAGGTCAGCCTGGGGGATGTGTTGGCTGCCAAGGTTTCCAATGAGTTGATCACCGCCTCGCCCCAGGATCGTATGACGCGTGTGATCGCTATCATGAAGGAAAAAGACATCTCGCAAATCCCGGTGTTATCCGCTGGGGAAGTGGTGGGAATGGTCACCGAGGTGGATTTGCTCAAGCACATGCTACAAAGCGATCACACGCATACTGCAGAGGAGACGATCGCTTCCATTCTGCAACCAGCGCCGCCGATGTTCCCGCGCTACACGCCGTTGGACGAGGTCTTGCCCGTGTTCGTGGACGAACGTGTCATTCTGGTTACCGAGGCCGACCAGCCGGTGGGCATCCTGACCAAGATAGACATCCTGGATTTTATGGCACAAGAGCGTTGAAAGCCTCCTCCAGGTCGGCGATCAGGTCTTCGGCATGTTCCAGGCCGACGGAAAGGCGCACCAGGCCGGGGTCCACGGCCAGCGGGGAGTCGGCGGTGGAGGCGTGCGTCATGGCGTGAGGTACTTCGATCAGGGATTCCACGCCGCCCAGGGATTCGGCCAGGGCGAACAAATGGGTGTTTTCGGCGATGGCGCGCGCCATTTCGCCGCCGCCCTTGACGATGAAAGAGACCATTCCCCCGCCGTTCCGCATTTGGCGGCGGGCGATGTCTTTTTGAGGATGATCGGGGGCGTAAGGGTAGATCACTCGCGAAACCTCCGGCCGATTTTGCAGGAAACCGACGATGGCGGCTGCGTTTTCGGCGTGGCGATCCATGCGCACCGGCAGGGTTTTGATGCCGCGCAGCACCAGGAAGCAATCCAGCGGGCCGGGCACTGCCCCGACGGCGTTTTGCAGAAAAGCCAGTTTTTCATGCAGTTCGCTGCGGTCGGTCACAATCGCGCCGCCGACGACATCGGAGTGTCCGCCCAGGTATTTTGTCGTCGAATGGACGACGATATCCGCTCCCAGCGCCAGCGGTCGTTGCAGATAGGGGGTGGCGAAGGTGTTGTCCACCGCCACCAGCGGGTGGGATGGATGGTCCGCCGCGCTTTCGGCGATGGCGGCGATGTCGCATACCTGCAACAAGGGGTTGGTGGGCGTTTCCAGCCAGATCAGGCGTGTGTTGGGGCGCAGCGCGGCGCGCACTTGCTGTAGATCGGTGGTGTTCACAAAATCGAAGTCCAGGCCGTAGCGCCGGAGAATTTTGTCGAAAAGGCGGAACGTGCCGCCGTACACGTCATTGCCCGCGACCACGTGATCGCCTGGGTCGAGCAGGCGCAGGACGGTGTCTATTGCCGCCATACCGGAGGCAAAGGCCAGGCCGAAGCGCCCGCCCTCCAGTTCGGCCAGACAGGCTTCCAGAGCAGCGCGTGTCGGGTTGCCGGTGCGGGAATACTCGTAACCGCGGTTCTTTCCCACCGCGTCTTGCAAGTAGGTGGAGGTCTGATAGATGGGGGTCATCACGGCGCCGGTCAGCGGGTCGGGTTGCTGGCCGGCATGAATGGCTTTGGTCTCGAAGCGCATGTGGCGTTCTCCTTCAGTCTGAACCGGAAGATAGTGGGGTAATTGTACCCTTTTTTCTCTGCGCACTCCGTGCCTAACCTGAGCCGCGTTGAAGGGTTTTCCGCGGTGAATTTTCTCGCCCTCCACAATAACTTTCTAACGCATCCATTAACCGGAAATTCATCTCGTCGCGCCAGGGGTGCAGTACAATTGGCCTGTTATGTCTGGTAAATTGCTTCGTTGGATGGCTTATTGTCTCGCCCTGGTGCTGCTGGGGCTGGCTGTGTATCAGATACCGGCAGTCAAAACGCGGCTGGAATGGCGGCTGGATGCGGCGGTGTCCTTTGTGCGCGGTGTGATGTATTCGCCGGAGCGGGCGCCCACGCCGCTGCCTCCGCCCCCCACTGCCACGGTGCTGGCCTCGCCGACGCCCAGCGCAACGCCTACTTCCCTGCCCACACCCACCCCGGGGCCGACGGCCACGCCTATCCCTTCGCCTACCCCTCTCCCGGCGCAGGTGTTGATCGACCCGCCGGCCTGGGAAAAGCAGGATTGGAACAATTGCGGTCCGGCCACGCTGTCGCTGTATTTGCGCTGGTTTGGATGGGAGGGCGATCAATTCACCATTTCTTCGCTGATCAAGCCGAAGCGCCGCGACCGCAATGTCAATGTGGAAGAGCTGGTCTGGTACGCGCGCAATCATGCCGGCTGGCTGAACACGGAGTTCCGCGTGGGCGGCGATATTGACCTGCTGAAGCGCTACCTGGCGCTGGGGATGCCCATCATGATAGAAGAGGGCACGCTGCTCGACCAGGCCTACTGGCCGACGGACGACAAATGGGCTGGACATTATCTGCTGCTCACCGGTTACGACGATGCCACGCAGACCTTCGTGGCACAGGATACGTACAAAGGCGCAGACCTTCGGGTCTCATACACCCAACTGGACGAGAACTGGAAGGCTTTCAACCGCGTGTACATCATGATTTATCCGCCTCAGCGCGAGGCGGAAGTCCAGGCTTTGCTGGGCGAAGATTGGGATGTGGACGTCAACCGACAACATGCGCTGGATCAGGCCCGCGCCGAAACCGAGGCCAACTCTGAGGATGCCTTCGCCTGGTTCAACCTGGGTTCCAACCTGGTGTATTTCGAAAAATACCAGGATGCGGCGCTGGCGTACGATACCGCCCGGCAACTCGGTCTGCCGCAGCGCATGTTTCGCTACCAGTTCGGCCCGTTCCTTGCCTACTTCCATGCTTTTCGCCTGGACGACCTGATGGCGCTGACCGAGTACGCCTTGAAGCTGACGGCGAACTCGGAGGAAGCCATGCTCTGGCGGGGGTGGGGCTTCTACCGTCTGGGAGAGCGTCAGCAGGCGCTGGAGATGTTCTATCAGGCGCTGGAGGCCAATCCCAATTATCAGGATGCCCGCTACGCGATTGACTTTGTGCTCAACAACTGAGTTGCACCCCCCTCGGCTGACGACCATCCTGGCCCTCGGGGATTGCTTTGGGGCTGCCGCCCCTGACAGCGATACGAGCCTGTCATTGCGAGTAAACCCACCCCGAAAAAAACGGGGCTCAAACAGG
>RFKO01000127.1 GCA_003694235.1 Anaerolineae bacterium | reverse complement strand
ACAGGTGATTGACGAGAAAGGTCTGCTCGACGCCTGGCGGCAGCACCTTGCGCCGGGGGAAGAAAGCCCCGGCGTTGTTGACCAGCACGTCCAGGCGCGGCCAGCGCTCGCGGACGGCTGCCGCCAGGGAGCGTACCTGCTCCAGGTCGCGGAGATCGGCCAGCAGGGGGTGAACTTCTGCGGCTGGGGTGGCGGAGCGGATGGCATCCACCGCCGCCTGTGTCCGTTCCGGGTTGCGGCCTACCAGCAGTACTTCGGCACCCAGCGCGGCCAGGGTGGCCGCAGTCACCCGGCCGATGCCGGATGTGGCACCCGTTACCATGCAGATCTTATCGTCCATGCGGGGGTAGTCGTTCATTGTCGGGGAAATTGTGGCTTAATCGCCGAGAGCCGGGTTCGCCACGCCCGGCTCTCTCTAAGGAGGAGAAGAAGAGAAATCGCCCTTCGAGTGTGTATAATATCAGATAATCTTTTGTTGTGCTTGACGCTTAACCTACGATTACCCTACGGAATCCCGTCGGATAGCGAGAGGAAAGGATTGTTGCCGGATGAAAATATCTGTAACGCGTGTCTCTGCTACCCCGTTAGGCCCGGTCTGGGTTGCTGTGGGGGAAAAAGGGCTGCTGGCCGTGCATACGCACGGCGAACAAGACGCCTTCCTGGGCGATTTGCAGCGGCGTTTTCCTCAGGCCGAGATCGCCTGGGATACGCCCCCCGCCTTGGCGGCAGGGCGACAAATACAGGAATATCTGAGCGGCGAGCGGGAACAGTTTGACATCCCAATCGACTGGTCGGTGTTGACGCCTTTTCAGCGTGCCGTGCTGCAACAGACCTTTGCTATTCCGCGCGGCGAGACGCGCACCTACGGCGAAATCGCCGCTGCTGTGGGCAAGCCGCGGGCCGCGCGGGCCGTAGGGCGGGCGCAGGCCACCAATCCCATGCCGATTGTCATCCCCTGCCATCGCGTGGTCGCTCGCGATGGTAGCCTGCACGGTTATGGCGGCTTCAACGGTTTGGAGACCAAGGCCTGGCTGTTACGTCTGGAAGGTGCCCTGGAGTGAGGTCAGGCGGCAGCCTCGACCGGTGCTTCCTCCTCCGGCTCAGGCTCTTCGGGCTTGCGGTCCAGCATTTGCATTTGGGAGGCGACGACTTTAGCGTAGTAGCGGGTGTCGTCTTCCTCACCCACGCGGTCGATTTGTAGTCGCCCCTCAACGTACACCAGCCGCCCCTTGGAGAGATATTGCTGGCAGATTTCGCCTAACCGCCCCCAGGCTTCGATGTTGATCCAGTCGGTTGCTTCGTGCGGGGTGTTGTCCTGGTCTCTCCACCTGCGGGTGACCCCCATGCGAAACGTGCAGACCTTTTTGCCGCTCGGTGTGTAGCGCGTTTCCGGGTCTTTCCCCAGGTAGCCGATCAGTTGCACGCGATTCAAACCTGGCATCGCTCCACCTCCTTGCGTTTGGCAATCTGATTGTTATGAATATTGTATACAATGAGATGAAAAAGTCAACAGGCATTGCGCGCAAAGGCAATCGCTGGTATCCTCCCTTGAGCAAAACAGCCTTTATCGAACAGGAGATGGTCTTTCATGTACATTGCCATTGAGGGAGTGATCGGCGTGGGCAAGACCACGCTGGCGCGTTTGTTGCAACCGCGGCTGGATGCCGAGCTGTTGCTGGAGGTCTTCGAGGAGAACCCTTTCCTGGATAAGTTTTATGCCGATCGAGAGCGGTATGCTTTCCAGACGCAGATTTTCTTTTTGCTCAGTCGGTATCATCAGCAGAAGGCAGTGGCGCCGTTGCTACAGAATGGGCGCAATCTGATCGCCGATTACACTTTTCAAAAAGACGCCCTGTTCGCCGGCATCAATCTTAAAGATGACGAACTGGACGTGTATCGCCAGGTGCACGATGCGCTGGCCGAGAAGATACCGGTGCCTGATCTGATTGTGTACCTGCGCGCCAGTACCGATGTGCTGATGCAGCGCATCGCCTTGCGCGACCGGCCATATGAGCGGAATATGCCGCGCGATTACATTGATGAACTCAATCGGGCGTATGAGGCCTGGTTTGGCGCCGCATACCGCGGCCCGCGTGTGTTGGTCATCGATACGGATGACATCAATTTTGTAGCCAACCCCGAAGACTTGAGATGGGTCGAGGGGCGTATTCGTCAGGCACTTGGTGTTCCGCCGTATCAGCCGGAGTTGCCCTTGCTGGATGACGAGGCGGATTGAGCATCTGAAAGAGGTTTGTGATGCGCCTTTCCCTGGAAACGCTCAAACACTACGCGCGCTCGGCTGTGGAAAACATCACCCGCGATCGCTTCACCATTCTGGCGGCGTATCTGCGCGGCTCGGTAGCCTTGCAGGAGCAGCCTTTTTTGGGCGAGGCGACCGACATTGATCTGGTGTTTTTGCATGCCGACGCTCCCTCGCCTCAGCGCGAGATCGTGCGCCTGACCGACCAGGTTCACCTGGACATTGAGCATCATGATGCCGCTCTCTACCGTCGCGGACGAGCGTTGCGCGTTCATCCCTGGCTGGGCCCGGATTTGTTTAATGCCCAGGTACTGTATGACCCGCAACATTACCTGGATTTCGCCCTGTCCTCGCTGCGAGGGATGTTTTTGCGCCCCGAGAGCATCGCGGCGCGCGCGGAGACTCTTTTGCAGCGGGTGCGTGATGATGTGCTTGCTCTGGAGCTTTCCCCTCCTGCCTCGGTGACCCCCGCGCTGGATGCTTTTTTGCGGATTTTGCAGCACACAGCGAATGCCCTCGCTTTGCTGGTGGGGGAGCCGCTGGCCGTGCGCCGGTTTTTGCGAGATTTTGCCGCCCGTCTGGAGACGCTGGGACGGCCGGGGATGTACGCCGGAATTTTGGGCTTGCTGGGCGCCCCGCGGTTGGACGCGACTCGTCTGCGCTCGCTGACGGCGGAGTGGAATCAGATGATGCAGGCGCTGCCCGAGGAGGATCGGCCGGTGGACCTGCAGCCCCCGCGGCGGAGTTACTATCGCGCCGCCTTCGATTTCTACCTGGAGAGCGAGCGGCCGCATGATTTGCTCTGGCCGCTGCTGCACACCTGGTTGCTCGCGGTGCAGTCCTATCCTCACTCCGAGGCGGTACAGGATGGCTGGCGCGGGCTGTGCGCTCAACTGGGGTTCGAGGAAGATGTGCTGGGGGAAAAGTTGCAGGGCGTGGTGATGTACACTGCCCAGGCGGAAGATGTTTTTCAGGAGTGGCGCGCCCGACAGGGTGTGTGAGGTTTCACGTGAAACCTCGCCTGGCCGGGTACGAACACGTTTCACGTGAAACAGGGCGCGGGTGCACCGCGCCCTGTTGCCGGTTGGTGGGGGTGTGGTCGTGCTATGCCTGACCGGAGGCTTGTTCGCTCCGCCACAGGAAGTAGGAGTACACCACCAGATACAGCGAGGCGACGATCACCGGCACGATCACGAACCAGATCGCCCATCGCTCGAACAGCAGGCCCAGCAGCGTGACCACACCGGCGCCGATGTACAACACGCTCCCGCGGCGGTGTGTGGCGTCCCACACGCGCTCGCTGCTCAGCGTCCAGGGCGTGCGGATGCCGATGAACCAGTTGCGGCGGGCGTTTTTCAGCAACACGCCGATGTAGATGAACAGCAGCCCGATGGCCGGCGTCATGGCGCGTCCCATGTCGAAGCCGGTGTAGCCCAGGTTCCAGGCCAGCGACAGCCCGTGGACGTAGAGCAGGAAGACCAGCATCAGCACGATAAAGGTGTTGAAGTAGCCGCGGAAGCGGGCGATGTTTTCTTTGAGCGGGTCAATCTGCGGAATGAGCAGGTATAACCCCAGCATTCCCAGCGACACCAGGGGCATCAGGTACAGCCCCCAGAATTTGCTCTGGTAGCCGTCCACCTCGCCCTGTGCGTTCCAGTGTGAAGCCATTTCCTCCGGCATCTGGGGGGCGAGCAGCACACTCGCCAGGGTAGCGATCAGGATCAACGTCACTGTGAGGATCAACGTCGTGCGATTGGACATGGAAAACCTCCTTTTGTTTCCGGGTGGATATTTCGCTTTGT
>RFKO01000126.1 GCA_003694235.1 Anaerolineae bacterium | reverse complement strand
TTTCTTATGAAAGTGAGAGGTTAAAAGGGGTCATCATCCTCGATATCGTCGAAGTCGTCGAAAAAGAAATCGTCGTCTTCGTCATCGTACTCGATGCTCATCTCGACATCTTTCTGCGGAAAGCGCACCCACAAAATCAACATATCGCCTTCTTCGGTAGGCTGATTGCGGGCGGCCACAATCGGCACTTCGTCCTGCAGACCCTCGTAATTCCGGAATTCCAGATAAATCGGTTGCTGCTTCTGCCAGGCCCGTCGACAACGCTCCACCAGCGCCTCGCCATCGAACGTGCGCAGGCGAGTGGCGACGACCTCGCTCTGCAGGTGGCCTTCGGCCAGCCCTTTCACCCACAAATCGGGGATCACTTCGAACGTTGGCGAAGGACCTTCAATGATCGTGATTTTATCTTCCATCGTTTCCTCAACATACGCCTTGCTGGCGAACTTGGGGGAATCATACCATACAACGGTAAAAAGACTGTTAACGTTTCAGGACTTTTCCCCTGATATAATCCCGCTCATGAGTGCTGCATCTTCGGCTGCCAACCGGCAGATCGCCCGCGCCGCGGGGCTGGTTATGGCAGCGTTCGTCTTCAGTCAACTGGCCGGGCTGGCGCGGCAGGTACTGGTGGCCAACGCCTTCGGCACTTCCCCTGAGATGGATGCCTTCAACGCCGCCAACCGCGTGGCCGAAACGCTGTTCAACCTGATTGCCGGTGGCGCGCTGGGTTCGGCGTTCATCCCCACCTTCACCGCTCTGCTGACCCGCGGGGATGAGGAGGAGGCCTGGCAGCTGGCCTCTGCGGTGGGGAACTGGGTGCTGCTGGTTTTGAGCACCCTCAGCGCCCTGACGGCGGTCTTCGCCCCTCAGGTGGTGCGCCACATCCTGGCCCCAGGCTTCGCCGCCGACCCGCAGCAGGTCGCGCTGACCGTACGCCTGATGCGCCTGATGCTGCCCTCCTCGGCCATTTTCGGACTGAGCGGCCTGGTGATGGGGATTCTCAACTCAAAGCAGGTATTTTTCATCCCCGCCCTGACGCCGGCGATGTATCAGATCGGCCTGATCTTTGGCGTGCTGACGCTTGCCCCGCGCATGGGCATTTACGGCCTGGCATGGGGCGTGCTGCTCGGCGCGGCGGGGCATCTGCTCCTGCAGGTGCCGGCCCTGCTCAAACAGGGGGGGCGCTACTGGCCTATCCTGGGCGTGCGCCTGAAATCGGTGCGCGAGGTGATGCGCCTGATGGCGCCGCGGCTTTTAGGCGTGGCCGTGGTGCAGCTCAACTTCTGGGTGAACATCCGGCTGGCTTCCCAAATGCCAGAAGGCAGCGTGACCGGCGTGACCTTCGCCTTTATGCTGATGCTGATGCCGCAGGCCGCCATCGCGCAGTCCATCGCCACCGCAGCCATGCCCACGCTGGCGGCGCAATATGCCCGCCAGGCCCTGGATGAAGTCCGCACTTCGCTGGCCGCCAGTCTGCGCGGCGTGTTGCTGCTCTCTATTCCCGCTTCGGTGGGGTTGATGATCTTGCGCAGGCCGGTGGTGGCATTGCTCTACCAGCGCGGCGAATTCACGGCGCGCTCCACCGAACTGGTAGCCTGGGCGTTGCTATGGTATGCCGCCGGACTGGTAGGACATTCGGTGATGGAAATCCTGGCGCGCGCCTTCTATGCCCTGCACGATACGCGCACACCGGTGATGGTCGGCGCGGCGGCGATGAGCCTGAACGTGGTCTTCAGTTTCGCTTTTGCCGCGCTGTTTCGTCGCCTCGGCTGGATGCCGCACGGCGGTCTCGCGCTGGCGAACTCGCTGGCCACTGCTTTGGAGACCACCGGCCTGCTGCTTCTGATGCGCCGTCGCCTGGGCGGGCTACAAGGCGGCGAGATATGGCGCGGCGCGCTCAAGGCGTTACTGGCCGCCGCAGTGATGGCGCTGACGCTAGGGGGCTTCCTGACGCGCTTTGGGGATATGCACCCCGCAGTGGTGGCCATAGGCGGTATCGCCCTGGGGGGCGCGGTGTACGCCGGGATGGCGGTTGCGCTGCGGGTGCAGGAAGTAGGGGCGGTGCTGGCCTGGGTAAGGCGGAAGTTACAGAGCCGCTTTTGAGGCCCTATCCGCCACGATACGGCGGCACGGTCAGCGCATACAGCCGGCACAGCCGCCGGTCTTCCAGACGGCTGCGGATGCGCGGGTCGAGTTCATCCAGACTGGCAGCGGTGGTGATCACGGTGGGCAGGGTGGCGTTGTAGCGATAGTTGAAAATCTGGTACAGCTTTTCTTTCACCCACGGCGTCATCGCTTGCGAGCCGAGGTCGTCCAGAATCAGCAAGGGAGCGGTGCGTACTTCATCGAACAACCGGTCGTAGCGCACCGGACTTTGGGGATTGAACGTCGCCCGCAGGTGATCCATCAAATCGGGCACCATCACCAACAAGGCCGGCACGCCCAGTCCAAGACGGTAGTTCCCCACTGCGGCCGCGAGATGCGTTTTGCCGCTGCCGTAGCCGCCCACCAATATCAGCCAGCCGGTGGGGTTCTCGGCAAACTGCTGCGCCCCCTTGAAAGCCTTTTCCAACCGCTTCAGATCTTCTTTGGGCAGTTTTTCATCCCGCCGCAGGCTGAAGTTGCCAAAAGTCTTGTCGCCCAACAGCGGGAGGGCCGAGAGCTCAGGCTGGCCGCTGGTATCCATCGGCTGGCGGTAATCCGGAGCCGTGATCACCATACGGGTGACCAGTTCGGGGTCGGTCAGACGCGAGCGAATACGCCCCTCGATCTCATTGAGCGAGAGATTGGTGGTCACGACCGTAGGCAGGCGGTTGATGTAGCGGAAATTCAGAATCTGGAACAGCTTTTCCTGCGCCCAGGGCGTGGCGTTCTGCGTACCGAAATCATCCAGCACCAGCAGGCGCACACGGCGGATTTCCTCAAACCGTTCTTCGAAAGTCACCCCCTCGGCGTTGTAGGCGAAGCGCAACTGATCGAGCAAATCCGGCACGGTAAGGAACAAGGTGGGCACCCCCAGATCGACCACAAAATTGGCGATCGCGGCGGCCAGATGCGTTTTACCGCAGCCATAACGCCCTTGCAGCAGCAGCCATCCCTGGGGATGTTCGGCGAACTGGCGGGCGTGGTTGTAGGCCTGCTCGAGTGAGTTTGCCTGCGCCGGCCCAATGCCGATACGGCCGCGCGGCTCGAAGTTCTCAAACGTCAGGTGGCGGAGTTGATCGAGATTGCTCAGGGCGTACAGGCGCTCCCGTCGTCCACGGTTGAGGTCTCCCTGCCGGCAGATACACACCTGTAATTTGCCGAAATCGGGGTGGCCGACCGGCACATCCCGGCGCACATACCCCACGCCGCCGCAAATCTCACAGTCGGGATCACCGGGCAGGTCGCGGGGGGCGGAGGAGTCATTCGAAGAGGTCGGCATAGCGCCCCTGGACATACTTTCGGCGGTCTTCTTCAGAATATCTTGAATCTTCTCGCTCATCTCTACCTTCTTCCTTCCAGCGCCGGAGGATGGCCTCGACATAACGCCAGTTGCGCACATTCCGCTCCACGGCGATCTCAAACGCCTGGCGGATCCACGCGGCAGGGTATTCCTGTTCGGCCTCGCGCAAAGCATCGGCCAGCAGCGGCGTGAGCGGGCCGATGTTTTCCTCATACAGACGGAAGATATTGGGCTGCTGCGGTTGCAGAAAAGGCGGGAGATCGTCGCTCTCGGACGGCAGCCAGTCGCCGCGCTCGATCGCAGCAGCGGCCTGCTGCCCGCGGGGGGTGTTCAGCAACCAGTACGTGTTGTCTGCTTCGCCTGCGGCAGCCTGCAACAACGTACCACGCGCCACGGCGCGGCGCAAGCCCTGCTGTAAGCGCGCTTCGGCCTCGGCACGGTCGGGCGCCAACGCCTGCAGAAAGCGGTCATCGGAAAGCAGGTCGCGCCATTGCAGCGCAGGGAAACCGCTCTTGAGGCGTGCCACCCGCCAGAGCACGTAAAGCGTCACCCGCAGTTCGTCCAGGTCGTCGATCTGGGGCAGCAATTCGGTGAAGAACTGTTCGGGCAGCGGCGTGAAGCGCGGCGGATGGACATCAAAGCCTTGGAAAGTCATACGCCAACTTTGGAAAGGTCAATCTGACGGGTAGCGGCGTTCTCAAATTTCGCCAGGTTCTTGCGGAAGATCAGTTGCACCGTACCGATCGGGCCGTTGCGATGCTTGGCCACAATGATCTCGGCCAGGTTCTGTTTGGCCGGGTCTTCATCGTACATCTCAGGGCGGTAAATGAACATCACGATATCGGCATCCTGCTCCAGCGAGCCGGATTCGCGCAGGTCGGAGAGCACCGGCTTTTTGTCGGCGCGCTGCTCGACGGCGCGCGAGAGCTGCGCCGCGGCCAGCACCGGAACATTGAGTTCACGCGCCAGGATTTTGAGCTGCCGGGAGATGAACGAGACCTCCTGCACGCGGTTCTCCGAACGAGTGCCGCTGGACATCAATTGCAGATAGTCCACGAT
>RFKO01000125.1 GCA_003694235.1 Anaerolineae bacterium | reverse complement strand
GGTTCATCAAACAGCATCACATCGGGATCATGCAACACAGCGCGTCCGATAGCCAGCCGTTGCTGCATACCGCGCGAGAACGTGCGCACCAGGTCGTTGCGGCGCGGCGCCAGCCCAACCATTTCCAGCACCTCGTGGACGCGCTGCTCCAGATTGGGGATGGCGTACATGCGCCCATAGAAGCGCAGGTTCTCGGCAGCGGTCAGATCGCCGTATAACAGCGGTTGATGCGAGACCACGCCCAGCCTGCGCCGCACCGCGGCTGCCTGTTCGGGCAGCCGATGTCCGGCTACCCAGACCTCGCCGAACACCGGTCGGGAGAGCGACGCCAGAATGCGCAGGAAAGTGGTCTTGCCCGCGCCGTTTGGGCCGAGCAGGGCGACGAACTCGCCCGCTGAGACGTCGAAATCCAGGCCGCGTAGCACCGTCTTGGGGCCGAAGCGTTTGACCAGCTTGCGCACGCGAATCACGTTCCTATGCCTCCTCGTCGCCGTCCAGCATCTGTTGCAGGCGGGCTTTCAGTTCGCCGCGTCGCCGGCGGTAGGCTTCCTCGGGTATCTCCCCCTGTTTGTAGAGATTATCCAGCGCGAGAATGGCGTCCAGCAGGTCGTCCACGGTCTCGTCTCGCTCTGGCAGATCCGCCGTCTCGGCATCGTAAGACGCCTCGATGTGCGAGCGCCGCCACAGATAGACGCCCGTGGCGATCAGCGCCAGGCCGAAAACGCTCAGGCCGATGACCAGGCTGTTGTTCTCTCCACCGGCCACCCAGGTCGTCCCCCCGCGTGGCAGACCGGAGATGGTGAAGCGCAGGTCTTCGCCGCTTTGGATGTTCTCGGCAGTGAAGGTGGCGTAAGTCGTGCCCTGCAAGTCGCGCGTGCCGCTGCTGATCAATTGGTCACTTTTCAGCCTGACGCCTTCCTGCGGAGCGATTACAATCGCTGCCAGGGTGTCCAGCGGCAGGGGAACGGTAACGTCTGTTTTCTTCCCATCGTAAGGGAGAGAGAAAGCATAGGTCACCTCATACGGATCGGGAGAGGGGCGCACAGAGGCGATGCCAAAGCCGTTCCCGTCGGGAGCGTCCATATAGCGTAGCTGCATGCTGTTCTGCACGCTCAGGTCGCGCGCACCCGGCGGCATTTCGAACACCACGGCCAGGTCTTCGCCTGCGGGTGGAATGACGGTTTGTTGCCCGCGGTTGGCCAACAGGAGCAGCATGACGACCTGCAGGGAGTTGTTCTCCCCAAAATCGATGAACATGTGGGCGCGCTCGATGACCAGCTGAGAGCGATCCGTCGTGGTATCGAACACCTGAATTTCCAGCGCGGCTTCCTGTGTATCATCAGCGACGAATAACAGGTTTGAACCATAAGGCATCTGCCCGTATTCTGTCGAAGCGACGTACACAAGCCCCTTACGCATGGGCAGGTCGGTGAAGATCACATGGCCGTCCTCGCCCAGCGGCGCAGTCTGGCTGAAGACCTGTTCCATGTTTTCATAGGCATACAGGGTGACATCCTGCCCCACGGGGATGTCGCCTCCCGCGGGGTTCACCACGCTGACATCGATCGTTCCTGTGCCGGCAGGTTGCGCTTCGACGGCAGGTTGCTCCGCTGCGGCAGCGGGCGTGTCCGCAGAATCCGCAGGGCCTCCCTCGGCGGCGACCGGTTCGCCCGCCGAAGCAAAAGACAGCTGGCGCAAGTACGCCGTGAGCGCCCATCGCTCCGCCTCGCTGAGTTGCTCTCCAAAGGCGGGCATCTCGCCGCTTCCCTGGCTGATCACGGTGAACATTTCTGCCGCTGAAATCTGGCTCATGTAAGCCTGGTCGGTGAAGACGGCCGGCGCGCTGGAGAGAGAGGCGGCTTTGGGGCCGTCTCCCTGACCGTTCTCGCCATGACATTCGGTACAGTTCTCGGCGTATAGCTTTTCGCCCTGTGCCAGCTCATCCGCTGAGACGCTCAGGGTGAGGGCGTACGCGACCACATCCCAGCGCTGAGGGGCGGAGAGGCTTTTGAAAGGCGGCATGTAGCGTTCCAGGTTGCCGTTGGATACCATGGCAAACCATTCTGCCGGGGTGGCCTGCCGCGCCAGTTCCGGGTTGCCCAGGGCGGCCACCGGGTTGGGGAGGTTGGCGGCATCCGGTCCATTTCCCAGACCGGTTTCTCCGTGGCAGGGGGCACACTTTTCTGCAAAGATGGCCCTGCCCTGGAGCGGGTTGGGGGCTGTGGCCGGGAAGAGCGGTTCGGCTGCCGTGGGCGTCACCGGGCGCGGCGTGGGCATCTGGTACCCCGGCGGTGGGGTGATGTCCTCGGCGAAGGAAATGCAGCCGCTCAACGTGGCTGCAAGGAGGAAAATCGCTATCAGGAGAACGTGTTTCTGCTGCATAAGTGCTCAGTTACCTTTCAGTGCTGTGCCGCATTTGGGGCAGAACCGGTCGCTGCGTGTTACCGCGCTGCCGCACTGGGGGCAGAACCCGCCGGCCTGGCTTTCCCGTTGCTGGCGGCGTTTTGCCAGCAAAGCTTCGATGGGGTCATCTGCCTCGGCGGGTTTGGGTTGACTGGTCGCCGCGGCGGGTTCTGCCAGGGCGGCTTGAAGGCGTTCGCCGTAGCCTTTCTGGTATTCATCCAGTTGACGCAGCACGGCTGCTCCGCGCCGTAACAAAGCCTGCCGCATGAGTGGATAGTCCTCTTCCGGGATTTTGCCCAGCGAATGGTCGAAATCCAGCTCGGCCAGCGAGTTGAGGATGCGGTCTCGCTCGGCCAACAGGGCGGAAAGTTCGTGCTCCTCCTGGGTCACGCCGCGGGAGCGATGCTCCAGGAAGGGGCGGGCGATGTACAGCCCGGTCAAAATCAAAAGCGCCAGAATGAGAAAAATCGAGCCGATGTCCATGTTCTCTCTTTCAGGGTGAAGTGGTCAGCAATGCATCAACCTGGGATTGAATTTGCGCCAGAGAGGAGTAAGGCCCGATCTGGGCGTAACGCAATACCCCTTCCTGGTCGATGACGTACGTCTCCGGCACGCCGCGAATGCGATAAGCCTGTGAAATGCGTGTTCCCAGGTCGGCGCCGTTGGGGTAGGTGATGTCAAATTTCTGCATGTAGGCGCGAGCTTCCGGTTCCGTATCCACGTAGTTCACGCCCAGGAAGAGCACGTCCCCGCGAGGCTGGTAATAACGCCAGGCAGCCTCCAGGTCGGCGGCTTCCTGCTCGCAGGGTTTGCACCATGAAGCCCAAAAATTGACCACCACCACTTTGCCGCGCAGGTCGCGGAGGTTGATTTGTTCGCCGTCAAAAGTCGTCAGGGTGAATTCTGGGGCCGCGTCACCGACCTGTACCGGCCCTTCCTGAGTGCGCCGCAACCCCAGCGCCAGCACGGCCAGCAGCGCCAGCAATGCGCCCCAGGCCAGGATGCGCCCCCAACCCACTTTGCGTTGCGTCTCTGCCTGTGGGTTTTCCACCGGCGTTGGTGTGTTTTGATGCTCGTTCATTAGCAAGCCTTCCATTCAACCGAGGCTCAATCGCCGCGGCGCTTCAGTTCTTCTTCCAACTGTTTGAGGTATTTGTCTTCTTCCGCCGATTCGGCCTCTGCCAGGGCTACGGTTTCTTCCTGGGCAAGCCGGCGCCAGTTTTGCAAACCGCGGAAGAGCAGATAGGCGCCGAGGAGGAGGGCTACAGGGGGGACGATATACACCAGCCAGTTCAATCCCTGGCGCGGCGGCTCGGCCAGTACCCGTGCGCCATACTGCTCGGCAAAGTATTGCTTGATCTGCTCCTCAGTCCATCCTTTGCTGAGTTGCTCGCGGATCAAAGCGCGCCACTGGGCGCAGGCCTGCGTGCCGCACACGTCCAGCGGGACGTTCTCACACACAGGGCAATACAATTGCTTGGCAATCGCGTTGACCTGATCGTCGGTCACCGGAATCGGCGTGGGCTCCTGCGCGTGAGCCTGCGAAGCCCACAGCCCCACCAGTACGACCGCCAGAAGCAGGATCAGGACGTGCTTCAGTGATAGACCGCGCATGATGGCCTCCTCCTAATCGGCAGCCATGGCATGGGGGCGAGCAGAGAGAGCAACCGTCTCTTTGCGCTCGCGATCAGGCCAGGCAGCCACCAGTGTGCCGATGATGAAAGCGATGCCGCCCAGCCAGACCCATTGCACCAGCGGATTGTGGTACACCTTGAAAGTGGCGCTCTGCGTGCTGATCTCTTCCCAGTCCACCAGTAAGACGTAGAAGTCGTCCTCCAGCGTGCTGCGCACGCCTGGGATGGTCATCGGCTGGCCGGAATCGTAGAAGAAGTCACGGCGGGGATGTAATTCACCGACGTACTCGCCGTTCCTGTACACACTGACCACCGCGCGGGCCACGTTGCGCCCATCCGGCGTGTCGAAGACAGCCAGCGAGTCGTAGGACATGCTGTAGTTGCCCAGTTGCAGCGATTCGCCGATCTGCAATGTGCCCTGGGTCTCGGACTGGAACATCTCGATGCCCACAATGCCCAGCGCCAGCATGGCCACGCTGAGATGAATCAGGTAGCCGCCGTAGCGCCGTCGATTGCGGCGTACCAGCTCCACCAGCGCGCTCCCCAGACTTTCCTTGTGACGTTTCATGCGCGCCCGCACGCCGCGCTGATATTCATAGAGCGTGACCGTGACCACCAGCGCGATCAGGAAGAAAGCCAGCAGGGCGAACACATTGCGGTATCCCGCTACCAGGGCGAGCACGACGACCAGCACCGACAGGGCGGCTGGTTTCCACAGGGCGCGGCCCAACGTTTTGACGGTGGAATGTCCCCAGGCAGAAAGCGGCGCCACCGCCATCAGAAACAGCAGGGCGGCGAAAAGCGGCCCGGTGGCGCGCTCGTAAAACGGCGGCCCGACGGTTACCTTTTGGCCGGTCACCAACTCCGACAACAAGGGGAAGATCACACCCCAGAAACAAACCACCAGAATGCCCAAAAACAGCAGGTTGTTGAGCAGGAACAGCGCCTCGCGGGAGAGCAGCGAGGTCATGGCGGCCTGTGCTTTGAGGTCATTCCAGCGATGCATCAAGAGCGACATGGAGGCGATGAAGGTCAGGCCGATGAAGGCGAAGAACAGCGGCCCAATGGCGCTCTGTGCGAAGGCATGTACCGATGAGAGCACGCCGGAGCGCGTCAGGAAGGTGCCGAAGATCACCAGGTCGTAGGTCAGGATGATCAGCACCATGTTCCACTGTTTGAGCATGCCGCGCTTTTCCTGAATCATCACCGAGTGCAGGAAGGCGGTGCCTGTCAGCCAGGGCATGAAGGCGGCGATTTCCACCGGGTCCCAGCCCCAGTAGCCGCCCCAACCGAGCACGTCGTAAGCCCAGCGGGCGCCCAGGATCAGCCCCAGGGAGAGGAACAGCCAGGCCCACAACGTCCAACGGCGCGTCAGGCGGATCCAGCGGTCATCGGTGCGGCCGGTGATCAGGGCAGCCATGGCAAAAGCGTAAGGAATGACAAAGGAGACAAAACCCAGATAGAGCATGGGGGGATGGATAATCATTCCAGGGTGGCGCAGCAAAGGGTTCAGCCCGCGTCCATCTGTTGGGGTGAACAAACGTGCCCCGCGCGGGGGGAACATTTTCTCCACCACCTGCCCGCCCGCCAGTTGCCATAACCGGTTGAATGGGTTCTCCACAAACAGGCTCAAGCCAACGAAAAACGCCAGCGTGACCAGGGCGACCACGATCACCCAGGGCAGGAACTCACGGTCGCGATCCCATTTGCGGAGTGTGACGGCAGAGGCGAAAGACGACATCAGCCACGACCAGAACACCAGCGAGCCGGCCTGTCCACCCCATAAGGCGGTCACCTTGAGGTAGAGCGGCATCACGCGGCTGGTCACGCTGCTCACATACTCCACTTCGTAGTGGTTGGTGACGAGCAGGTAAATGATGCTCAATGCCGACACGCTTAGCAGAGGAAATGTCAACAGCATGGCGTTGCGGGCACTATCTACCCACTCAGGTTTGTGTTTGAATTCACCCCATAAAGCCGCCGCGATACCGTACAGCGCGACCAGAAAGGTGATGAACAGGGCCCCAAAGCCCAGATTGGCTATCATATTGGCGTTTACCTCCTGTCAGGCAGCAACCCGACTCAGCCCTCGGCCTGTTGCGGAACGGCGTCCTCGTACTTCGTCGGACACTTGAGCAGCAACTCATCAGCGTAGAACACGCCGTCTTCGCCCAGGCGGCCGGTCATGATGGCTTGCGCTTCGTTTTTCAACAAGTCAGGCATCGGGCCATTGTAGATCACCTGAATGCGCGGCCGGGTTGGGTCTGCCACCGCGTCGTGCAACACCTGCGCCAGTCCTCCCTGAGCTTCGATCTCGGCATTGTCGCCGGGTACGTGGGCTACCATGAATTTGAGCGTTAATGTTTGGGCGTCATATTCGATGCTATCCCCAACGACCGCTCCTGAAACGCGTAAATCGCGCCCCCGCACCTCCGCCCCTTTGGAGAGCAATTCTTCCACGGTGAGGAAATATTGGGCGCTGGCTGTGGTCGATGAAGCGATCAGATAGACCACAGCGGCTACAATCAACAATCCGCCAACAACGAATTTCATGCGGTTGCGTGAACTGCCTTGTACAACGGGTAAATCTTCCATCGGTTGCTCCTTAACTGCCAAATGGTTTTGTCTTGGTCTGACGGTAACTGGTTAGCGTCTATCCAGAAATACCTTGCGCCGTTCTGGCTTGCGGAGACACGGCGTTCGTCGGGTTTTCTCTGTGTTCTCCGTGGCGCTGTGGTTAATTCTGTGAAGCGTGCGTATTGACAGATAAATTTTGTCACAAAGAGATTAGAGGAGATTAAATTTCCGCCAACAACAGGATTAATGTCATATGAAGTTTGGCCTAATGACTGTTGGGGTGAAGGGGATAAGGGGTTTTGGGGTGGAGAAACGCGTCAGGCGAGGGATCAACCCTCGCCTGACGGGTGAGTACGGGTGATGGAGGCGGCAAGGGGAGGTTCAGGTGTTGCGCAGGCGCGAACCGCAGGCGCGGCAGAAGCGATCTCCCGGCTCGGCGCGTTTGCCACACTGCGGACAGTAAACCGCGCCGGCAGGCGACTCGCCGGATGAGGCGCGCTTGCGGCGGCGCGGCTTGCGGTGCGTTTCTCCCTGCCCGCTGCGCCAGTACCAGAAGACGCCGCCGGCAATCAGCAATACCCCCAGCCCCCCCAGGATCCATGGCAGTGCTGAGGCCGGACCGGCTGATGGCGCGGTGCTCTCAGCGCTGCCGCTGTCGAGCGACGAACCGGCCTGTACGGGGAAGCTTTCCACGCTCAAAGTGTCGTTGTCCTTGGTGTACTGTATTTCCACCGAAACCTGGTCTCCGGCGCGGGGCGCGCCGATGTCCATGACGTAGTATTGGAGGCCGTCACCGCCTGTGGTGAACGTCCCCAATGCCGGTTGCACGCGCAGATCGGTCGCTCCTACGGGTTGTTGCACCTGCACCAGCATGGCGTCCACATCGTAATCGCTCATCCAGTTGAAGGCATAGCGCCGGTTCGGCGAACTGAGATCCAGGCCGGGGTCATAATATTCGATCTGCACTTCCGGGGAGGTGGCCGTTACCGTGATGATCTCCCACTC
>RFKO01000002.1 GCA_003694235.1 Anaerolineae bacterium | reverse complement strand
TGCACGCTCCCTCTGCGGAGGAGGCGTTCATGGCGCAGGGTTATGGCATGCGACGCGAGCGGGTGATGAGCAACGATTTTGTGCTGCTCTGCCCACCGGCGGATCCTGCTGCCGTGCGCGGCGTGGAGTCGGCCTCGGAAGGGTTGCGGCGCATCGCCGTCGCTCAGGCGTTGTTTGTCAGCCGGGGGGACGATTCTGGGACACACAAGAAAGAACGCGCTCTGTGGGAGCAGGCCGGTCTCGCCCCGCAGGGCGACTGGTACCTGGAGAGCGGGCAGGGCATGGGCGCGACGCTGCGTATTGCCTCGGAAAAGGAGGGCTATACTTTATCCGACCGGGGAACTTACCTGGCGTTGCGAGACGAACTGGCGCTGGAGATTTGCCTGGAAGGCGATCCTGCCCTGTTGAATGTCTATCATGTGATTGTGGTGAACGCCGAGCGCTGGCCGGATGTTAATGTGGAGGGGGCCAATGCGCTGGCGGATTTTCTGCTCTCCTCGCGTGCGCAGAGGATGATCGCTGCTTTTGGTGTGGAGCGGTACGGACAGCCGCTGTTCCTTCCGAATCCCGACCAATAGGTTGAAACCCGATGGACTGGATACTGAAAGGTCTCTGGCAGGCGTTTCTGCTGTTGTTGCACGGCGATCCTGAGGTGTTGGGTATCGCCTGGCGCACACTGAAGGTGTCGGGTGCGGCCACGCTGCTCAGCCTGGTGCTGGGATTGCCGTTGGGGACGTTGCTGGCGCTGGTAGAATTTCCGGGGCGGCGGATCGCACTCAGCGCATTCAATACCGGTATGGCGTTGCCGCCGGTGGTGGTTGGGCTGGTGGTCTCCCTGTTTTTGTGGCGCAGCGGCCCGCTGGGTGAACTGGGCTGGATGTACACCCCGCAGGCTATGGTTGTGGCGCAGTTCCTGATCGCCTTTCCGGTGGTTGTGAGCCTTGCAGTAACCGCTTTGCAGCAGCTCGACCGGCGGCTGCGCATTCAATTGTTGGGATTGGGGGCCTCGCCTGGTCAACTGGTTTGGGCGTTGTGGCGCGAGGCGCGCCTGCCGCTGCTGGCGGCGGTGATTGCCGCTTTCGGCAGCGTGATCTCCGAGGTGGGTGCTTCGTTGATGGTGGGGGGAAATCTGCGCGGGCGGACGCGTGTATTGACCACCGCTATTGTGCTGGAGAACAGCCGTGGTGAGTTCGCCGCCGCCATTGCTTTGAGCGCTGTTCTGTTGTTGCTGGCGTATTTGATCACGCTGGCGCTGACGTTGTTGCAGCAGCGAGGGGCCGCTCAGGAATGAACGCAGAGGCCAGAGCGTTGATCGAAGCGCGCGGGGTGGTGTGTCGCCGTCGCGGTGAGCCGGTGTTGCGCCTGCCGGAGATGACGATTGCGGCGGGGGAGCGCCTGGTCGTCATTGGGCCGAACGGCGCCGGTAAGAGCACGTTGCTGCTGGCGCTGGCGCGTCTGCTGCGGCCGAAGGAGGGCACTTTTCTGTACCGCGGTGTGCCCTATCAGGATATCCCCGCGCTCGAATTCCGCCGCAAGCTGGGGCTGGTGATGCAATCTCCCTTGTTGTTGCGCGCTTCGGTGTGGCAGAATGTGGCCTTGGGGCTTAAGTTTCGCCATCTGGGTGAAGAGGAGATCCGCGCGCGCGTGGCACGCTGGCTGGATTGGCTGCAGATCGCGCCGCTGGCCGATCGACCGGCGCACCAGCTTTCCGGTGGCGAGGCGCAACGAGTCAGCCTGGCCCGCGCCTTTGCCCTGGAGCCGGAGATTTTGCTGCTCGACGAGCCTTTCAGCGCGCTGGACGCTCAGACGCGCTGGCATCTGCTGGCAGATTTCAAGGCTGCGTTGGCCCGGTTGTCCCCGCCGCCCACGCTCGTCCTGGTGACGCACGACCTGGATGTGGCCCGCAGCCTGGGTGAGCGTGTTGCGGTGCTGATGGATGGGTCGCTGCGGCAGTTGGGTGCGGCGGCGGATGTGTTCGCGCGGCCGAGGGATTGCGAGGTGGCCCGCTTTGTGGGGATGACCAACCTCTGGCCGGGCAGGGTGGTGGCTGTGAACGGCGTTCAGAGGGTGGTTGAACTGGATGCCGGCGAGGGAAAGCGGGTCGCTGTCGCTTCTCCGGGGCATCTGGCAGCCGGCTCGCCGGTTTGGGTGGGCATCCGGCCAGAGCACGTTTACCCGGCGTCGCAGGGGGCGCGCTCGAATGTGCTGGCCGGGCCGGTGCAACAGGTCGTCGCCCAGGGGCCGTTGTGGCGCGTCCATGTGGGCGGTCCGCTTGGGGTGGTGATGCTCGGCGCGGACGAGCCGGCATTCCGCTCGGGCGAGGAGATCAGGGTGTATCTGCCGCCGGAGCGTCTTCACCTGATGCCGCGTGCATAGTTTCGTCGTGTTGCGCTGCCAGGCGCATCAGTTTCTGGCTGAGTTCTCGCCATTGAATCTTCGAGACGCCCAGTTTCTGGCGGATTTTTTCCGCTTCCATACCGCTGAGCCAGTCGTTCAGGGCGCACGTCCAGCGGCACATGGAAAAAGAGAGATGCTTCTCCAGTCCGGCGGCGTTGCTCAGGTCTTCCAGCAGGTACTCCAGGCGGCGCGGTGACCAGGGGAAGACCTGGCGATCCAGGTTGTAGCGCCGGGCGTATTCGGGATACGCCTCAACCCAGTCTGCTGGCAGAGGGATTTTGCGCTCTTTGAAGCGGTGCGCCGGGCTGGCATACCGCACGAAGAGGTAAGGCCCGTCGGCGGCGTCCAGGTGGATATGGTTGGGATGCAGGTTGAGACATTCGATTTTCTTGATGCCGGTGGATAACAGCAGGCGCACCAGCATGAAATGGCGCAGATCGGGCTTGGGGGCGCGGCGAAAAGCGTCGGCGGCCATGAGCACGGCCTGCATCTCCTGCGGGGTGAGCACCTGGGGTAGGGGGCTGCGGACGGTTTTTTGGATCACTTTTTCCGCCGGGTCAACCAGCAGTACGCCGTTTCCATGCAGCCAGCGAAAGAAGGCTTTGAGCGAGGTGATGCGGCGCGCCAGCGTCTTCGGGCTGCACGGAACGCCGCGTTCGTGCTACATCCAGTGGAGGAAGTTGTTCAGGTCGGCGGTAGTGATGGCGCCGATCGCGCGGTCTGGCGGCAGATAGGACGCCAGCAGGCGCAGGTCGCCGAGGAAGGCTTTGACGGTGTGGGGGGAGTGCCCCTGGTCTTCCAGGTAGAAGCGCCAGGCGTTGATGGCGGGGGCGAGTGTGCTCTGGGCGGTGATATGGGCGGAGGGGGACATGCTTCCTTCTCCTTGTTGGTTGCGTATAGTCACATCTGCCACAGTTTTACCAGCATTCCGCCAATCTGTAAAGACCCGCGTGGGCTCATCTGCAAAGTGTGCCGGGGTTGGCGAGGGCATTGCCCTCGCCAACCCAACTGCGAGCAGTTACCCTACAAATATCTGATTATTGAAAAGCCCTCGCGAAGCAATCCCCTACGTTGGTATGCAGGAGATTGCTTCGGCTATAATATGATTGCCGATGAAACTGGTGATCAACATCAACTGTTACAATGAGGCGCAAACGCTGCCCGGCGTGCTGGCCGAACTGCCACACGCACTGCCTGGTGTGAATGTCATAGAAGTGCAGGTGGTGGACGATGGCTCGCAGGACGGCACGGCATATCTCGCCCGCCGCCTGGGCGCGCGGGTGGTGCAGCACACCCGCAACCGCGGCCTGGGTGCGGCGTTTCGTACCGCTGTTGATGCTGCGCTGGCGAGCGGGGCGGATATCATGGTCAACATGGATGGCGACGGGCAGTATCCCGGCTGGCAGATTGGCGACCTGATACAGCCTATCCGGCGCGGGGGGGCCGATATCGTGATCGGCAATCGCACGCCCTGGGCCGTGCCCCACTTCAATTTCGCCAAGCGGGTGTTACAACGCGCCGGCAACGCGGCCCTGAGCCTCTGGTTAGGGATGCCGGTGCTCGATGCGGTCTCCGGTTTTCGGGCTTTTTCGGCGCATGCTTTGTTGCGCCTCAACCCGGTGGCCGATTTCTCTTTTGTGCTGGATACGCTGATTCAGGCGCGCTACAAATCCCTGCGCGTGGCCCACGTCCCGGTCGCGGCGCGCCCTCCCACGCGTCCATCGCGCCTGTATCGCTCTCTGGGTGAGTATTTGTGGCGTACGTTGAGCGATGTTCTGCGGGTGACCTGGCATTACCGTCGGGACGAGCGCGCTCGCTTTCACCTGGAAGAACAGCTTTATCTGCACAAGAAAGCCTGCTGGGAGGCTGCACGGCTGGAAGGAGCGTGAGCAATGCCCTATTTTGCACTTTCGGATATCCGTCTGTATTACGAAATTCATGGCGAGGGCGAGCCGGTGCTTTTGATTCATGGACTGGGATCGAGCGTGCGTGACTGGGAGCTGCAAATTCCCGTGCTGTCGGAGCGCTTTCAGGTGATTGCCTTTGATGTGCGCGGCCACGGCCGCTCGGACAAGCCAGCGGGGCGATACAGCGTGCCTCAATTCGCCGCCGACGCCGCCGCGCTGGTGCAAGGGTTGGGATACGAGGCCGTCCACGTGGTGGGGATCTCCATGGGCGGGATGATCGCCTTCCAGCTGGCGGTGGATTTCCCCACCTGCGTGCGTAGCCTGGTGGTGGTGAACAGCGCACCGGAGTTGCCGGTACGCTCTGTTTCCGATCGCCTGCGCTTCTGGCAACGCGAGTGGATTGTGCGCCTGTTGGGGATGCGCAAGATGGGCGAAGTGCTCAGTCGCCGTCTATTTATCAAGCCTGAGCAGGAAGATCTGCGCCGCATGTTTGTCGAGCGCTGGGCGCAGAACGATCCGCGAGCGTACCGCGCGGCCACGCGCGCCCTGGTGGGCTGGAGCGTGACGGATCGTTTGAGCGAGATCACCGTTCCGGTGTTGTTCCTGGCCTCGGACGAGGATTACACTTTCATCGGTGATAAACAGGCTTATGTTGCCAAGATGAAAAACGCCCGCCTGGAGATTGTCCCCGACGCGCGCCATGCCCTGCCAGTGGAGCGGCCGGATGAATTCAACCGACGCGTGATGGCTTTCCTCCAGGAGATCGGTTCGGCGTAGTTTCTGTAAAAGCGGGACGCCTTGCTCTGTCATTCTGAGGGCGCATTAGCGCCCGAAGAATCTTTCTCCTCTGCCCACCGATGCTTTGGCATTCGGG
>RFKO01000124.1 GCA_003694235.1 Anaerolineae bacterium | reverse complement strand
GGGCGGGGGTCGGCGAGGTGACCGGCGATGGCGGAGGCCGCGGCGGTGAGCGGGCTGGCGAGGAAGGTGCGCCCGCCTTTGCCCTGCCGCCCCTCGAAGTTGCGGTTGCTGGTGCTGACGGCGTATTGCCCTGGCTGCAATTGATCGCCGTTCATGGCGATGCACATGCTGCAACCGGCATAGCGCCATTCCGCGCCCGCCTCGCGGAAGACGCGATCCAGCCCTTCGGCCTCGGCCTGCCGGCGCACGTTCTCCGAACCGGGGACGACCAGCATCCGCACGCCGGGGGCCACCTTGCGCCCGCGTAGCAACGCGGCGGCCTGACGCAGGTCGCTCAGACGCGAGTTGGTGCAGCTGCCGATGAAGACCACGTTCACCGGCTGACCCTCCATCGGCTGGCCAGGGCGCAAATCCATGTAGCGCAGCGCCTTTTCCAGCGCGGCGCGTTTTGCCGCGTCGCGTTCCTGCGCCGGATCGGGAATGCGCTGGGTGATGGGAACGCCCATGCCGGGGTTGGTGCCATACGTGACCATCGGCTCGAGGCGCGAGACATCCAGCGTGACGGTCTTATCGTACTGCGCGCCGGGGTCGGAGGGCAGTTGACGCCAGCGTTCCACGGCGGCATCCCAGGCCGCGCCTTTGGGAGCGAACTCCCGGCCGGCGAGATACTCAAAGGTGGTGTCGTCCGGGGCGACCATGCCGGCGCGCGCCCCGCCTTCGATGCTCATGTTGCACAGCGTCATGCGCCCTTCCATCGAAAGGGAATGCACCGCCTCGCCGGCGTACTCGATCACGTGACCGGTGCCGCCGCCCACGCCGATCTCGGCAATCAATGCTAGAATCATGTCTTTGGCGGTCACACCTTTTGGCAGACGCCCCCGGAATTCGACCAGCATGGTCTTGGGGCGATATTGCAACAGGCATTGCGTGGCGAGTACGTGCTCCACCTCGCTGGTGCCGATGCCGAAAGCCAGCGCGCCAAAAGCGCCGTGGGTGGCGGTGTGACTGTCGCCGCAGACGATGGTCATACCGGGCTGAGTCAGCCCCAGTTCGGGACCGATCACGTGGACGATGCCGCGTTGAGGGTCTTTCAGGTCGTAAAGTGGAATGCCGAACTCGCGGCAGTTCTCCTCTAGTTGACGCAGCTGCCGGGCGCCCTCTTCGTCGATCACACGCAGTGAAAGCTCGCTGGTGGGCGTAGAATGGTCCATCGTCGCCACCGTGCGGTCGGGACGGCGCACGCGCAGCCCACGCCGTCGCAATCCGCTGAACGCCTGCGGCGAGGTAACCTCGTGTATCAGGTGCAGGTCAATGTACAGCACGGCGGGCGAAGCCGCCTCTTGAGCCACAACGTGGGATTCCCAGATTTTCTCGAAGAGCGTTTTGGGTTGCATCGGTTGCATCAGCGCAAGGGTTGCATCGAGGATGTATCCCAACCGGAAGGGATGGTATTGGGTTCAGGGAAGGTCTCCATAGGCATGTCCGCTGGAGGGGAGGCCGGCCGTTGGGGGGGTGTCAACGCCTCGGTGTGCCATTTCTCCGGCCAGGTGCGGGGTTCAGGGAAGCTCTCGAAGGCATGTTCGGGAGGGTTTGGGTTGGGGGTGGACATTTTTTGCTCCTCTCTTCTTGTCGGTCAGGCGGAAGGTTGTTGGACGGCGATTTCGGCAGCCTCCACCCGCTGGCGGGCGGCGAGCATTTTGTTCAGCGCGGCCAGATAGGCTTTGGCGCTGGCGACGATGATGTCGGTGTCTGCGCCGTAACCGCCGAAGGTGCGGGTGCGCGCATGGCCGTTCTGAGGTGAGGTGCGGGTGATGACTTCACCGTTTTCGGGCTGCAGGCGGACGGTCACTTCGCCGATGGCATCGATGCCTTCGGTCACCGCGTGCACGTTGAACTCCAGCAAGGTATTGGGCGCCCGCACGATGGCGTCGATCGCTTTGTAAGTGGCATCCACCGGTCCTGTACCGATGGCCGCGTGCAGGTGCGCCTCGCCGTCCGGCCCGATCAGCCGCACGGTGGCGGTGGGCATGCCCATCGTGCCGCAGGCTACCTGCAGGCCATCCAGTTTGTAGAACGCTTCGCTGGTATCCATCTGGTCTTCGACCAGCGCTTCCAGGTCGGCGTCGGTGATGGTTTTCTTCTTGTCGGCCAGTTCTTTGAAGCGCTTGAAGACTGCGTTGACCTCCTCGTCGCTCAGTTCGTAGCCCAGTTCTTCCAGGCGCACGCGCAGCGCGTGACGGCCGGAGTGCTTTCCCAGCACCAGGCGCGAGCGGTGCAGCCCGACGGCTTCCGGGCGCATGATTTCGTACGTGTTGTTGTGTTTGAGCATCCCGTCCTGGTGGATGCCGGCCTCGTGCGCGAAGGCGTTGGCCCCTACGATGGCTTTGTTGGGTTGGACGGGGATGCCGGTGTAGTTCGAGACCATGCGGCTGAGGCGGGTGATCTGGGTGGTATCGATGCCGGTTTCCAGCCCAAAGACGGGATAACGCGTCTTGAGCGCCATGACCACTTCCTCCAGCGAGGTGTTGCCGGCGCGCTCGCCGATACCGTTGATCGTGACCTCGGCCTGACGCGCCCCGGCGCGGATGCCGGCCAGCGTGTTGGCGGTAGCCAGTCCCAGGTCGTTGTGGCAGTGCACGGAGACCACCACGTTTTCGATGCCGGGTGTGTTGGCGATGATGCCTTCGATCAGGCGGCCGAACTCATCGGGGGTGGTGTATCCCACCGTGTCGGGAATGTTCAGGGTGGTCGCGCCGGCCTTGATGGCTTCGCCCAGCACCAGGTACAGGAATTCCGGATCGCTACGCCCGGCGTCCTCCGGCGAGAATTCCACGTCCTCGCACAGCGAGCGGGCGTAAGCCACCATCTGACGCACACGTTCCACCACCTCCTCCGGATCCATGCGCAGCTTGTGTTTCATGTGGATGGGGGAGGTGGCCAGGAAGGTGTGGATGCGCGGGTGGGCGGCTTCGCGCACCGCTCCCCAGGCGGCGTCAATATCGCCCTTGGTGGCGCGCGCCAGCCCGCAGATGATCGGCGGCCTGCCGGATGGCAGATCGTCTGGGCGCATGTTCCCGACTTCTATGGCAATCCGGCGGACGGCTTCGAAGTCATCCGGGGAGGCTGCCGGGAAGCCGGCCTCGATCACGTCCACACCGAGACGCGCCAGGTTACGGGCGATCTCCAGTTTTTCGCTGGAGGTCAGCGATGCGCCGGGGGATTGTTCCCCATCGCGCAGGGTGGTATCGAATATGCGGACGTAATTTGGATTGCTAATCATAACGACCTCACACTTTATTCTCCCGGTTTAATCTCTACCGGGTCGACAAACGGCATCATGGCGCGCAGATTGGCGCCGACTTTCTCGATCAGGTGTTCCTGCTGCCGACGGCGCTGCTCGTTGAACCACGGGCGGCCCTTCTTGTTTTCCTCGATCCAGTTATGGGCGTATGTGCCGTCCTGAATGTCTTTGAGCAACTGACTCATGGTGTACTTGGTCTCCTCGGTGATGATCTGCGAACCGGCGTAGTAATCGCCGTGCTCGGCGGTATCGGAAACCGAATAGCGCATGTAGTTCAGGCCGCCGCGGTACATCAAGTCGACGATCAGTTTGAGTTCGTGCATGCACTCGAAGTAGGCCACCTCGGGTTGATAGCCGGCTTCCACCAGCGTCTCGAAGGCGGCCTTCACCAGGGCGGAGACGCCGCCGCACAGCACGGCTTGTTCGCCGAACAGGTCGGTCTCGGTTTCCTCGGCGAAGGTGGTTTCCAGCGCGCCGGCGCGGGTGACGCCCAGGGCATGGGCGTAGGAGATGGCCATCTCCTTGGCCTGGCCGCTGGCATCCTGATAGACGGCCAGCAACGCCGGCGTGCCCTGGCCTTCCAGGTAGAGTTCGCGCACGCGGTGTCCCGGCGCTTTGGGCGCCACCATGCTGACATCCACATCCGAGGGAGGGACGATGGTGCCGAAGCGGATGTTGAAGCCGTGGGCGAACATCAGCGTCTTGCCGGGAGCCAGATGCGGGCGAACGCTTTCCTCGTAGATGGCCGGTTGGGCGGTATCCGGAGCGAGCATCATGATCACGTCGGCCCATTCGGCGGCCTCGGCGACGGTTTTGACCGTCAGGCCGGCGTCTTCGGCTTTCTTCCATGATTTGCTGTCCTGACGCAAGCCGACGCATACCTCGACCCCGCTGTCGCGCAAGTTGAGGCTGTGAGCGTGACCTTGAGAACCGAAACCGATCACCGCCACTTTCTTCGAGCGGATCAACTCGGGGTTGGCGTCTTTATCGTAATAGATGGTAGCCATGAATTTCTCCTTCAGTTAAGGTATTCGGTGTTTTGTTTGTGGTAGCCGTTGCCGTTGTTGCCGGCGCCGGGGGTGTGTCGAGCGCCGGGCTGGTCGCCGCGCATCATGGCGACCTGGCCGGTACGCACCATTTCCAGGATGCCCATCGGGCGCAGCAATTCCACCAGGCTCTCGATTTTGTCTTCTGTGCCGGTGATCTCCACGATGACCGAGTCGGGCGCGACGTCCACGATATTGGCGCGGAAGATGGAAGCCAGATTGGCGATCTCGGCGCGCTTTTCGGGCGCGGCGCGCACTTTGATCAGCGCCAGATCGCGCAGCACCGCCGGGCGATTGGTGACTTCCTGTACGTCAATCACGTTGACCAGTTTGTACAGATTGGCCTCGACGATGCGTACATCGCGTTCGTCGCCGTCCATCACGATGGTCATGCGGGAGATTTCGGGCGACTCGGTCTGTCCCACATTGAGCGATTCGATGTTGAAATTGCGTCTGCGGAACAGGGATGCCACCCGGTTGAGCACACCGGGTTTGTTTTCTACCAGAGCGAACAGGGTGTGTTGCATTTTGTCATCCTCCAGAAGGCTTTATACAGGCGTTCAGCTTCTCTCAGAAGTTGAACGTCTCTCTCATTTACGAATGGGGCGACGGATCATCGCGTCCAGGTCTGCTCCAGAGGGCACCATGGGGTACACTGCTTCCTCTTTCTCCACGACGAACTCGACCAGCACCGGGCCGGGCGTTTCTTGTGCGAAAGAGATCGCCCCCCGCACATCCTCCGGCTTGGTCACCCTGCGGGCAGGTATGCCGTGTGCTTCGGCCAGCTTGACGAAATCCGGGCCGGTCAGTGGTGTGGCGGCGTAGCGTTTATCGAAGAAGAACTCCTGCCACTGCCGTACCATGCCCAGGAAATGGTTGTTCATGATGGCGATTTTGATGTTCGCGCCCTCCTGCACGGCGGTGGAGAGTTCTGCCTGCGTCATCTGGAAACTGCCGTCGCCGTCCACCAGCCAGACTTCCTTGTCTTTATGGGCGAACCAGGCGCCGATGGCTGCCGGCAGGCCGAAGCCCATTGTGCCCGCGCCGCCGGAGGTAATCAGCCGATAGGGGTGATCGAAGTGGTAGTATTGCGCTGCCCACATCTGGTGCTGCCCCACGCCGGTGGCGACGATGGAATCGCCGCCGGTGACCTCCCACAGGGCGCGGATGGCGTGGGCGGTGTACAGTTTGCCGTCATCCGGCCAGGCCATGATGCTGCGTTGTTCGGTCTCCTGTTTCCATTCGTCAATTTGTGCCAGCCATTCCTCGTGTTCGTACTCATCCAGCATGGGGATCAGATCGGTGAGCACGGTTTTTAGATCGCCTATGAGCGGCACATCCACCACCACGTTCTTGTGGACTTCGGAGGGATCAATTTCCACATGAATCTTGCGGGCGCGAGGAGCGTAGGTGCGCAGGTTGCCGGTGACGCGGTCGTCGAAGCGCATGCCGAGGGCGATCAGCAGGTCGGCATTCTGGATGGCGTTGTTGGCGTAGGCCTCGCCGTGCATGCCCATCATGCCCAGACTGAGCGGGTGTGACGCCGGCAGGGCGCCCAGCCCCAACAGCGTCATGGCGACTGGCGTCTGCGTTTTGACGGCCAACATTTTGAGCTCTTCCATTGCTCCGGACATCAACACGCCGTGTCCTGCCAGGATGACCGGACGCTCGGCCTCCTCGATCAGGCGCACCGCTTTTTCCAGGTCGGCGCGCGGGGCGCGGGTGGGCGGTCGGTAGCCTGGGAGTTCGATTTCTTCAGGGTATTCGAACTCGGTTTCTTCGATCTGCGCGTTCTTGCAGAAGTCAATCAGCACCGGGCCGGGGCGACCGCTGCGGGCGATGTGGAACGCCTCGCGCACCACGCGGGCGACCTGATCTGCCGAGGTGATCAGGTAGTTGTGTTTGGTGATTGGCAGCGTGATGCCGGTCACGTCGGTTTCCTGGAAGGCGTCGCCGCCGATCAGGTGAACGGGCACCTGCCCGGTGATGCACACGATGGGGGATGAATCCATCATCGCGGTGGCGATGCCGGTGACCAGGTTGGTGGCGCCGGGGCCGGAGGTCGCCATCGCCACGCCGACCTTGCCGGAGGCGCGGGCGTAGCCATCGGCCATGTGCGCGGCGCCTTGCTCATGTCGCACCAGAACATGGTGGACGGGGTATTCGAGCATGGCGTCGTACACGGGCATGATTGCGCCGCCGGGGTAGCCGAACACTACCTCGACACCCTCGCGCACCAGACATTCCCATAAGATTTCTGCGCCGGTTTTTTTCATCTCTGTCTCCTCTTCTTCTGTCGAGTTGATTTGCTATGAGCGGGTCAGTGGGCGATTGGACGACCCCTCCTCTCGTTACCCAATCACCCAATCACCAAATTTCCTAATCACCTAACCACCCACTCCCTACACCAGCACCGCTCCGCGGTTGGCGCTGGTGACCATGCGGGCGTAGCGTCGCAGCCACGAACTGGTGGTGCGTGGTTCGAAGGGGGGGAGCGCGTCCAGGCGGGCCTGAATCTCCTCGTCGCTCAGGGCGACGTTCAGGCTGCGCGCTTCCAGGTCGATCTCGATGATGTCGCCATCGCGCAGGGCGGCGATCGGCCCGCGGGCGGCGGCCTCCGGGCTGACGTGCCCGATGCATGCGCCGCGGGTGCCGCCGGAGAAACGCCCGTCGGTGATCAACGCCACGCTCTCGCCCAATCCCATGCCCATGATGGCCGAGGTGGGGGAGAGCATTTCCTGCATCCCTGGGCCGCCGCGCGGCCCCTCGTAGCGGATGACCACCACATCGCCGGGCTGTACCTCGTGGGCGAGGATGCCGCGCATGGCGTCTTCCTGGCTCTCATAGATGCGCGCCGGGCCGCGATGTTTGCGCATCGAGGGGGCCACGCCGCCGGTTTTGATCACCGCGCCGTCGGGCGCCAGATTGCCGAACAGGATGGCCAGTCCGCCCTGTTTGGAGTGTGGGTTTTCCAGCGGGCGGATAACCTGATGGTCTTTGATCTGATGACCGGCGATGGATTCGCCCAACGTTGTCCCCGCCACCGTGGGACGCTCCAGGTGGAGCGTGTTGCCTCCTTTAGCGATTTCGTTCAGGATGGCGGGGACGCCGCCGGCGCGGTGCACATCTTCCATGTGCCATTGCCCCGAAGGGCTGACTTTGCACAAATGGGGGACTTTCTCGGCGACCCGGTTGATGCGGTGCAGGTCGTATTCGATCCCGGCTTCGTGCGCCAGCGCCAGGGTGTGCAGCACGGTGTTGGTGCTGCCGCCCATGGCCATATCCAGGGCGAAAGCATCGTCAATTGCCTCGGCGGTGACGATCTGCCGCGGGGTCAGGTTGCGTTCGACCAGCGTGAGGATCTGCCGCGCTGCCTGGCGGGCCAGCGCTTCGCGCTCCTCGCTCAGTGCCAGCGCCGAGCCGTTGAACGGCAGAGCCAATCCCAGCGCTTCCAACAGACAGTTCATCGAGTTGGCGGTGAACAGGCCGGAACACGAGCCGCATGATGGGCAGCCATAATCTTCCAATAACTTCAAACGAGCTTCGTCGATCTTGCCTGCTTTGTAAGCCCCTACCCCCTCGAAGACGGAGATCAAATCCACAATCTCGCCGTCGGGCGTGCGTCCCGCCGCCATCGGCCCGCCGGAGATGAAGATGGTGGGGATGTCCACCCGCAGGGCGGCCATCGCCATACCGGGGACGATTTTGTCGCAGTTGGGGATGCACACCATGCCGTCGAACTGGTGCGCCTGGATCATGGTCTCCACGCTGTCGGCGATCAGTTCGCGCGACGGCAGGCTGAACTTCATCCCGGCGTGCCCCATGGCGATGCCGTCGTCCACGCCGATGGTGTTGAACTCGAACGGGACGCCGCCCGCGGCGCGGATCGCTTCTTTGACCAGGTGGCCAAATTCCTGCAGGTGGACATGGCCGGGGACGATGTCGATGTATGAATTGACCACTGCGATGAAAGGCTTGTTGAAGTCTTCATCGCGCACCACGCCCGTCGCTTTGAGCAGCGAGCGATGGGGAGCACGTTCAAAGCCTTTTTTGATGATGTCGGATCGCATAAGCCTCCTCTGGCAGATAACAAAAAAGGCCGCCCGTCTGGGCAGCCTTTACAATCAACCTTGATGCTTCTATGCCAAAAAAGTTATATTCTCACCTTCCTGGCTACCCAAACGCCGAACGGGCTCGTAATCCCAAGAATAAGGATTAGAGCCAGCAGGCTAATCAGGATAAACAGGAAGGAATGAATGGCAGGCATGGAAAGCGATTTCTCTCTGCGGATTGTTGGGCGGGATTGTAAGCGCGTCATCCTGGATTTGTCAAGGGTGATTGTGAAAATTGGTGGTTTTTTACACTTTTGTCAGCGCCTGTGCCAGGTCGCCGATCAGGTCATCGCTGTCTTCGATGCCCAGCGAGAGACGCACCAGGTTATCGGGGATGCCCAGCGCCAGCCGTTCCTCGCTGTCCAGTTCGTAGTAGGACATCAGTGCCGGCTGGATGATCAGCGATTCTGTGCCGCCCAATGAAGTGGCCAGTTGGATGATCTCCAGCGCGTCGATGAAGCGGGAGGTTTCCTCCAGGCCGCCGCGCAGGGTGAAGGAGACCACTCCCCCGAAACCGGACATCAGGCGGGTGGCGATTTCATGGTCGGGGTGTGTTTCCAGACCGGGGTACCACACTCGCTCGATTTTGGGGTGGACGTTCAGAAAACGAGCGACATGCAGGCCGTTGTGGTTCTGACGCTCCACGCGCAGTGCCAGTGTTTTGACGCCTCGCAGCAGGAGGGCTGCGTTTTGCGGGTCGGGCACGCCGCCGAGCACGCCCAGCGGCCCGCGCAACGAGGCGATCAGGCCGGCCTCCCCCGCGACCACGCCTGCCAGTAAGTCGTTGTGCCCGCCCAGATATTTGGATGCGGAGTGGACAACCAGGTCAATTCCCCATTCCAGAGGGCGCAGGTTGATGGGAGTGGCGAAAGTAGCATCGAGCAGAGTTTTGATTTTGTGCTGCCGCGCGATGGCGGCGAATTGCTCTACATCGAGGACGCGCAGGTAAGGGTTGGTGGGAATTTCGGCCAGCAGAAGACGTGTTTCAGGCCGGATGGTCTGCTGTAAGGCGTCGAAGTCGTTGGTGGCTACCTGGTCGCAGGCCACGCCCAGTCGCTTGAGAAAATGCAGGCAGAATTCGCGCGTCCGGCGGTAGCATTCGCCCATCAGGATGATGTGAGACCCGGAAGAGAGCATGGAGAGCAGAACGGAGGTGATGGCGGCCATGCCCGAAGCGTAAAGGATGGCATCGTCCGCACCTTCCAGCGCGGCCAGCCGCGCTTCGACGGCTGCCACGGTGGGGTTGCCGTAACGCCCGTATTCCAGCCGGCCGTCGGCCATGCCGAGCATATATGCGTTCTTGTAGTCGCATAAATCGGCGGTGTTCTCAAAGCGATAGGTGGCGGTCTGGACGATGGGTTCGGCGATGGCGTGGTATGGATTGGGGCGTCGGCCGCCGTGAACGGCCAGCGTGGAGTGGTTGTTGATTGTTTTGGCGAGTGTTTTCATCTGATCTCTCCGGGTTGTGGGAATCAAAAAACCGCCCAGACCTGGGCGGTTGAGAATGAACAAGGTGGTGTTCACATCAGCGCTGTAATGGCGCGACCGCCCAGGCCCGCGAGCGGGGCATCATCATGCGCATGAACATCATCCAGCAAAGGGCCAGTCTGGCGGTCATGAACGCCATTTTATCCGCTGGCGGTAGAACTGTCAACGAAAATCCTTGACGATTTCCCTGTCTGGTGCTAGACTTTCGCCCAACATGAACGCTTTGCACAACGTCCGTCGCCCTCGTCGTAAGCCCCTGACCTCCCCCCAGGGAAGGCCGGGCGTTTGCGCTTTGCCGGCATAAGTTTTTGAGAATTGCTGGATTACAAGCCCTCCTTCCCGAGAAGGAGGGCTTTTGTTTTATCCACCCTGGATGTGTGATGTTGCACAAGGAGCGTTTGTTATGAACCCTGCCCCTATCAAGAAAGCCGTGCTGGCCTATTCCGGCGGGCTGGACACCTCGGTCATCGTGCCGTGGTTGCGCGAGAACTACGGCTGCGAGGTAGTCTGTTTCACCGCCGATGTCGGCCAGGGCGAGGAACTGGACGGCCTGGAGGCCAAGGCCATCGCCAG
>RFKO01000123.1 GCA_003694235.1 Anaerolineae bacterium | reverse complement strand
CAGTTCCCCACCTCCTCGCCGCTCACCGAAGGCGGCCAGATGTACGACAAGTGGTGGAAGGCTGCCGTGGTGGATGAGCCGCAGGGCGATATGCCGCTGTGGGCCAACGCCGACATGAACGCCGCCGAGAACGAAGACGAAGTTCCCGAAGGTGCGGATACGTGGCGCTGCTCCACCTGCCACGGCTGGTCCTACCAGGGTGAATTCGGTTTCGCTGGCGTCTGGGACGCGCAGAACAAGAGTGCCGACGAGATCATGGCTGCCCTCACCGGTCAGACCAACCCCGACCACGACTTCTCCCAGTTCCTGGATGCGGATCGCCTGAATGCCCTGGTGACGTTCATCCAGCAAGGCTTGGTGGATAAGAGCCAGTACATCAACGACGACGGCAGCGTCAACGGCGACGCTTCCCACGGTGAGCAGATGTTCGCCGCAGTCTGCACCCGCTGCCATGGCACGGACGGCACGGAGATCAACTTCCACGAAGGCACCGACGAACCGCCGGAGTACGTCGGCACGGTGGCTTCCGAAGAGATCTGGGAGTTCTTCAACAAGGCTTCCTTCGGCCAGCCCGGCGAGGCCATGCCCGCGGGCCTGAACATGGGTTGGACCTGGGACGACATCGCCGACCTGGCGGCCTACGCCCAGACGCTGCCGACCAGCAAGTAAGCAACACCCGGATGTGAGGGTTGCGGCAAAGTTCTGGATTTCGATAGAACTCTGCCCTCAAGAGCATGGGGAACGCGGCTTGCCGCGTCCCCCATGCCGCGTGTATGCAGCAATTCTAAATTTGACGAGGTCCGGCGACTATTCCCCTGCGGGGATGCTTCGCCAAAGTCGCTACGACGCCTGCGAAACTGCCCGGAGCCTGCTCTGAGCCTGGCGAAGTGATTTCGAGCGCCGGGGCGCGGTCATATTTAGAGTTGCTGGCGTGTATGGTGGAGTGGGTCTTGTTTTTTTTCTTTGTGGTAGAATTTTCCTTCGTTTAAGGTATTGTACGCCGTTGTTTTTTTCGGGCGGCGTCACGAACTTCATCCCGACTGATGTAGGAGGTTTCCCATGCCCCTGAAAACGCGGTTGCGCCTGCCGGCGCTGGTGCTCATCGCCTTGTTCGTGGTGGTCGTTGCGGCTGCCGCTGTGCTGGGCAGCAAGAGCGCTCAGGCGCAGGCGGAGCAGCCGATTGCCTTCAACCATTCAGTACATGTCGAAGAATTGGGCGTGCCCTGCCTGTACTGTCATTCCAACGCCCAGCGCGGCCAATCGGCCGGGCTGCCTACTCTGGAGAAATGCCAGGGTTGTCACAGCCAGATTGATCCTGGCGATTCCCAGGCATTGCAAGACCTGGCGCGCTACGCTGAGGAAAACAAACCCATCCAATGGGTGCCCGTGGCTCTGCAACCCGATTTTGTGTATTTCAGCCACCGCCCGCACGTCAACGCCGGGCTGAACTGCGAATCCTGTCATGGCGATGTCGGCCAGATGACCGTCGCCGAACCACAGGGCGATATGAATATGGGGTGGTGTCTTTCCTGTCACAAGAAACTGGCCCCAGAGCGTTTCGTCAAACTTTCGGATTGCGCCACCTGCCACAAGTAGGCACCTCAGTGGTAAGGAGAGACTTATGAGCCAACAGATTTCGCGACGCGAATTTCTCAAGTTGCTTGGCGCGGGTGCGGTGACCACGGCGGCCCTCAGCGGCTGCGCTTCGGCTACCCGCCTCGTCAAGCGTGAACCTTATACCTCCATGCCGGAATACACGTTGCCGGGCACCAGTACTTACTATGCCACGACCTGCCGTGAATGCCCTGCGGGATGTGGGCTGGTGGTTCGCACCGTGGAAGGGCGTGCTATCAAAGTGGAAGGGAACCCTGCACACCCGGTCAGCCAAGGCCACACCTGCGCGCGCGGCCAAGCCAGTGTGCAAACCCTTTACAACCCCGACCGTTTGCAGAACGCCGTCCGGCAGGCGCAGCGAGGCAGCGGAAAATTCGACCCCATGCCGTGGGACGAGGCCATTCAGGTCGTCCAGGACGCCCTCGCCAACAACGACCCCGATAGCATTGCCTTCCTCCTTGGCCTGGAAAGTGACCACCTGGCTGACCTGGTGAACGAAATCACCGCAGCCATGGGGGCGCGTGCCCCGTATCGTTTCGGCGCCTTGGGCATGCTGGATGCCCGCAACACCCTGGTCATGGCGAATGTGCTGCTCTTTGGGCATCCCGGCTTGCCGGTCTTCGATATCGCCCATGCCGAGGTAACCTTTTCCTTCGGGGCGAACTTCACAGAAACTTGGTTGTCGCCAGTCTTCTACACCGGCGCTTATGGGAATATGCGCAAGGGCACCCCTGGTCAGCGCGGCTACCTGGTGCAATTCGAGCCGCGCATGTCGCAGACGGGCGCCAACGCCGATGAGTGGTATCCCATCAAACCCGGAACCGAAGCGCTGGTCGCCCAGGCGCTGGGCGCGCTGGTGGCCGAAGAAATCGGCATCCCCACCGAAGGCTTGTTTGCCGATGTGGATGTGGCCGCGGCGGCCCGTGAATCCGGCGTTTCCGAAGAAGACCTGCACCGCCTGGCGATGATGTTCGCCCAATCCCAGCGACGGGTTGCCATCCCCGGGGCTGGTGCGCTGGGGCACACCAACGGTCTGGACGCCGCCAAAGCTATCATGGGGCTCAATATTCTTGTGGAAAATCTGGGTAAATCGGGCGGCGTTTCGCTGATGCCCGAATCGGCGCTGGGCAACACCCAGATGCCCTCGACGCTGAACGATCTGACCTCCCTGGTCGAGAAGATGAACAGCGGCAAAATCAAGGTGCTCTTCATCCATGGGTGCAACCCGGTCTTTGAACTGCCGGCGGCATCCGGCTTTGCGGATGCCTTGCAGAACGTCCCGCTGGTGGTGGCCTTCTCATCCTTCCCGGATGAAACCGCACTGCAAGCCGATTTCATCCTGCCCGACCACACTGGCCTGGAAGCCTGGGGCTACCAGAAAGTATCCACCGCTTCCGACCGCATCACGCTTTCTAGTTTGCAGCCCGTGGTCGTGCCGGTGCAGGATACGCGTGCCACTGCCGATGTGCTCCTGGCTGCCGTGCAGGCCATCGGCGGCGACCTGGCGAAGCAGGTGCCCTACGAGAACGAAGTGGCCTTCATCAAAGCCAAACTGGAAGTCCTGGTAGGCGAAGATGGTTACTATGCAGCCTCGGATGCCAACACGCTGTGGGCTCGCTGGTTGCAGGTCGGCGGCTGGTGGGATAGTGATGCCCTGCTGATTGCGCCAGACTTGACGCATGCCGTTGAGGTGCTGCAAAAACAGCCTTCTGCATTGCCTGCGGCGGCTTTTTCCGGGGACGAGGCTGAATACCCTTTGCATCTGCTGGTGTATCCATCCCCTAACCTTGGAGACGGCCGTGGCGCGAACAATCCCTGGTTACAGGAAACCCCCGACCCGATGACGACGGTGATGTGGAATTCGTGGATCGAGATCAGCCCCGACCTGGCGCTGGAACTGGGTGTGTGCGACGATGACATCGTGCGCGTGACCTCGCCAGCCGGTTCGGTGGAAGCCGTGGTGTACGTCTACCCCGCCATCCGTCCGGATACGGTGGCCATCCCCGTGGGACAGGGACACACCGCTCTGGGGCGCTATGCCCGGAATCGAGGCTGCAACCCCCTGCAATTGCTGGACATTCAGAAGGATGCTTCTGGAAACCTGGCTTTCGCTGCCACGCGGGTGAAGATTGAACCGACTGGTAGGAAACACCAACTGGCCCGCATGGAAGACCGTGTGGGTGTGTATGGCGACCGTTATGGAGAGTTGTACCGATGAGCGAGACAGCACAAGAAAAATGGGGTATGGTCATTGACCTGGACCGCTGCAATGGTTGTCAGGCGTGTGTGACAGCCTGCTCGCTGGAAAACAATGTAGGTTTTGTTGGTGAAGAATCGGCGGCCTACGGACGCGGCATGCACTGGATTCGCATTCAGCGTTACTGGGAAGGGGAATACCCGAACATCACGGCGCGCTTTCGCCCGGTGATGTGCCAGCAGTGCGGGCATGCCCCCTGCGAGCCCGTTTGCCCTGTCTTTGCCACCTACCATAGCGAGGCGGAGCAAATCAACGTGCAGGTGTACAACCGCTGCATCGGCACGCGCTATTGTGCCAACAACTGCCCCTACGTGGCGCGCACCTTCAACTGGTTCGATTGGGAATGGCCGGAGCCGCTCAATGAGCAATTGAACCCGGATGTCACCGTGCGCCGCCGGGGTATCATGGAAAAGTGCACCTTTTGTATTCAGCGTATCCGTAAAGGCGAGGAAGATGCCGAAGCGGAGGGGCGCGAGGTGGCCGATGGCGAAATCCAGCCGGCCTGTGCTCAGGCCTGCCCGGCGGATGCTATCGTGTTCGGCAACCTGGCCGACCCAGAGAGCAGAGTCAGCCGCCTGGCGCGCAGCGCCCGCGCGGAAAAATTGCTCGAAGAGCTGGGTACCGAGACCAAGGTGATCTATCTCAAGGGAGGCAGCAGCCGTGACCGCTAAACTTTCCGCTTTCCCCAAAGAACATCCTCATGAGCATGAAGAAGACCCCCGCGAACACCTGATGCTGGACCCGCGCCCGCGCGAGGAGATGAACAGCATGGTGCTTGAGTCCATGCAGGATACCCCCGTGTCCTACTGGGTGACAGTAGGTGTGCTGGGTTTGCTGGTGGGTGTGGCGCTTTTTGGCGCCTGGGGCTACATGATTAGTAAAGGTATGGGGGTGGCGGGTATTCGCCGCCCGGTGTATTGGGGGGTGTTCATCGCCAACTTCGTGTTCTGGATTGGTATCAGCCATGCCGGCACCTTCGTCTCGGCCATCCTGCGCGTGTTCAAGGCCGAATTCCGTCGTCCCTTCACGCGCGCTGCCGAGTTGATGACCACCTTCGGACTGGCCGCTGCCGGCCTGTACCCCCTCATCCATCTGGGACGCACCTGGCGCTTTTACTGGATGATTCCCTACCCCAACCAGCGCTGGTTGTGGCCGAACTTCCACTCCCCTCTGATGTGGGACATGCTTGCCATCACCACCTATCTGTTGAGCAGCACCATCTACCTTTACCTGCCGCTCATCCCCGATATGGCCATGGCGCGTGACCGTTCAACCGGCTGGCGGAAGAAACTTTACCGTGTTCTGGCCCTTGGCTGGCGCGGCACCGAAGCCGAATTCCACCATCTACACACTGCCATCAACATCTTCGCCTTCGCCATCATCCCGGTGATGTTCTCCGTCCACACCATCGTGGCCTGGGACTTCGCAGTCGCCATGACACCTGGCTGGCATTCCACCATCTTTGGCCCGTATTTCGTGGTTGGCGCCATCCTCTCCGGTGTCTCGGCAGTTACGATGGTTCTGGCGCTCATTCGGGGTACGATGAAGAACATGAAGTACTTCATTCGCCCGGAGCATTTCGACGCTCTTGGCAAACTGGTGCTTATCTTCTCCATGGCCTGGGGATACTTCTTCTTCAATGATTTCAACCTGGAGTGGTACGGTGGTGAAGCGGTTGGCCATGCTGTGATGGATTACCATCTGCATGGACCACTCTCTTGGATCTGGTATGGGATGCTGGTCGCCAACATCATCATTCCCTGGGCTACCCTGTGGAACAAGAAAATCCGCCGCAACCCCTGGGCTATGTTCACCATTGGCTTTATCATCAACCTGGGGATGTACGCCGAGCGTTTCATGATCGTGACCTTCGTCCTCAGCCGCGGTCGTATGCCTTTCGATTGGGGCTGGTACAAACCCTCCCTGGTGGAGCTATCCATCAGCCTGGGTTCGATTGCCCTGTTCCTCTTCCTGTATGCGGTTATGTCTCGCCTCATTCCGCTCATTCCGGTATGGGAAGTCCAGGAAGGGCAACTGGCACACACCCTGCGCCGTATCGGCAAGGCCGAAATCCCCACCGTCAGTGAGTTAGAGTGATAAGGAGCGTGTGCAAATGTCCGAAGGCGTTGTTCACCTCGCTTTGTTCAAGAAAATTGACTACACCGCCGAGGCACTGGATGTATTGCGGGAACTGGGCATTCCGGAAGAGGATATGTCGGTGATCTCCGGCTTCCGCGTCTCGGAAAAGATGTTGGGACGTCCCATGACCTGGACGAACGTGCCCAAAATCGCCATTGGTGGCTTTCTGGTGGGGTTTGTCGTCAGTATCGCGCTCAATTGGGGCACACCTTTGCTCTACCCCATCCAGGTAGGTGGGCAACCGTTACTTTCTGTGCCGCCTACCATCATTTTGACGTTTGAATTGAGTATGTTAGGTCTGATGATCAGCACCTTCCTGGGCGTGCTGTGGGAAAGCGTCTTCCCCTCCTATGGCCCGAAGGTCTACCATCCCGCCGTTTCGGATGGCAAAATTGCCATCGTCTTCAATTGCCCCCCCGAAGTCCACGAGCAGGTACACGCCCGTCTGAGCGAAGTTGGGGCTGAATGGGTACATCGCATGGAGGCGCAGCCGCTATGAGCAATAAACTAAGCCAATTCCTGACCAGCCGTTTGCGCAACCGCATCCTGTTCACCCTGGTGCTGCTTGCCATCCCTCTGGTGTTGGGATTGCTGGTCACCTACGAGGTCATTCAGGTGGACTGGATCAGTTTCATGGAAGTGCAGCCTTCCTTTCGCCCGATGGAAGCGCCGCGCCCCGTGCCGGCCGACTCCATCCCTGTGAACGGGCCGGTTTATATTCAGGGGATGGGTTCTCCAGAGAACCCGATTGAGGCTGATGAGGTTTCCCTGCAGCGTGGCCAGATTCTTTATGCCATCAATTGCGCAGTGTGCCACGGTCCCAACGGGAAGGGCGATGGCCCCGTGGCTGCTTATCTTGCAGAGGAGCCTGCCGATCTGACCTCGGTCGGCGTGCAAGACAGCAGCGATGGCACCCTCTTCCTGGTGATTACCAACGGTGTGCCCGGAACCATGCCCGCCCTGCGCGAAAACCTGACGCCACGCGAGCGCTGGGATATCGTCAACTATATCAAGAGCGGAACCCTGACGCCCCCTGAAGTGACCTCAGCGGCCCTTGAGGGGCAACGCACGCCGGTGCCGACCCTCATTCCGGCCACCATGCCTCCTGTGGATCTGACCGGTGGGGGTGGGCCTGCCAAGTGCAGCATCGGCGCCCTCGACCTGATCGGCCTGTGGGTGGAAGCCGGTACCCCCGAAAGCGACCCCTTCCCCTTCACCGATGTCAACGGCGCGGCCTGCCAGGCCACCTTTGCCGAAGATGTGCTGCCGCTCTTCACCGAATCCAATGTGTGGTTCCCTGGCGCAGTGGCCTGCTCCTCATGTCACAACGCCAACCTGGCGGCCGCTTCCGCCAACATGGATTTGAGCACCTACGAAGGCATTCTGGCCGGTTCTTACCGTACGGATGCCTCCGCAGCAGGGAACGACATCCTGGGCGGCGGTGTGTGGACGGACAGCACGCTGTTCTTCAAACTGAGCACCGGGCAGATGCCGCTTGGCCGCCCGGCCAATATCCCGCTTGACGAACACGGCCCGGTCATTTCGGCAGGGTCTCAGGTTTCGGAAACACCTTAGCCTGTCCGGATCGAATCGACAAACAGCGGAGGCGTACTGCCTCCGCTGTTTTTGATGATGTCCTCGGTTGCCGAAGCGCGCCTTTTTGGTGGGCGGTGAAACGCTCTGTGAATCTTTTCCAGGAGAGGGCACAAAAGAGTCTGTGTGCGAATCTTTGTGAGATATAATGTGCAACGCGTTAGAGGACATTGCCGGACATTCTAAAAGATACTCTGTGTTCGCTGTGTCTTCGCGAGAGCAGATGAGCGTTTGCGCGTTTTGTCAGTCTCTCAAACAGATAGTATACTGGGTATTGGTAAAAGCAGTGGCGATGCAATCGTCGGTAAAGTGCCATTGAGGAAGGTGGCGATGAGTGAAGTATTTGATCATGATGCAATCTCGGTAGAGGTGGGCAAGCGTCTGCGCGAGTTGCGTCAGGCGCGCAATCTGTCCATGCGGGAACTGGCGCGCATGAGCGGGCTTTCCGCCAACGCGTTGAGCACCATCGAGCGATGTAAGTCCTCCCCTTCGGTGAGTACGTTGTATAAACTGGCGGATGCCCTGGAACTCCCCATCACGGCGTTCTTCCGCACCGACGCGCAGCAAAAGGATGTGGTGTTCGTCAAAGGGGATGAGCGCACGCGCGTGGCATTCCACCGCGGGCTGTGGGAAGGGCTGGGGGGCGAGCGTTTCAGCGGTCGGGTGGAGCCGTTCATGCTGACGCTGGAAAGCGGCGCCAACAGCGGGCGCTTTCCGATGGCGCACACCGGTCACGAGTTCGTGCTCTGCCTGCGCGGCACGCTGGAGTATCAGGTAGAAGACCAGGTTTACACGCTGGAGCCGGGGGATAGTTTGCTGTTTGCTGCCCGTTTGCGCCATCAGTGGCGCAACCCGGGGAACACGGTGACCAATGCGGTGTTTGTTCTGGCCGGTTTCGCCGAGGGCGAGAAGCCGAGCGAGTTTCACCTCGCCGGGGGACAGAGAGGCGAATCCGCCGACCAGGGCTGAAACCAGACTGCTCTGCGAATATCTGGAAAAGCAAACCACCCCCCTGTAAAAACGGAGGGTGGTCGTCTTTTTCGGGGGAGGGGGTTCAAATGAAGACGATCTGCGCGCCTTCGGTCATGTCCATGAAGTCGCCGGCCGTTACCACGCCGTCCACCACCGGCAGGAAATCTTCTTCTTTCAGGCCGAACATGTCCACGGTCATCTTGCAGCCGTAGAGCTTGGCGCCCGCATCGTGCAGCATCTCCAGGTATTCACGCACCGGCGGCACGTCCATCTCTTCGATCTTCTTCTTCATGAACCAGGAAGCGAAGGCGGTCATGCCGGGGAGGATGCCCATGATGTTAGGGATGCCCAGGTTGCCGGTTGGCAGCCCCATCAGGCTGAATTTGAAGCTGGTGTTGGCCACCGGGGCGATCTCCAGTTTGTCCACGCGCTTTTTGGTGATCAGGTCGAGACCCCAGAAAGTGAAGAAGATGGTCACGTCGATGCCGTTGCCCAGGGCTGCCCAGCCCATGATCAGCGCGGGGTAGGCCATATCCAGGTCGCCCTTGGAGCAGATGAAGGCGATTTTGCGGTTTTCTTCGGACATTGCGATTCTCCTTTGATGCTTGAAACCTCCCGCAGGTTTAAAACCTGCGGGAGGTTGATTCGGAATTACACGCAACCTTCGGGCTTGCCCAACCCGGCGATCTTGGCCACTTTCTTGGCCGGGCCTTTGGGGAACAGGGCGAACAGTTCTTTGGTAGAAATGCCCGTCCCTTTGGTGATCTGTCGCAGCGTGGGAGCCGCGCCGGTTTCCAGGCCCTTCTCGCGGCAGAAGTTGATGATCTCCCAGTGCTTATCGGTCAGTTCGATGCCCTCTTGCGCCGCGATCTCCTGGGCCAGTTCAGGCGTCCAGTCGTTCGGGTTGAGCAGGAAACCCTCTTCGTTGAAGGCGACGGATTCGAGCAAAGCGGTCATAGTTTTTCTCCTTTTTTGTTTGGTCAGTTTGGTTGAATGGTGGGGTTTTCGCCCATCGCTTTCAGCAGGCTGAGCAGGCGGACCATGCCGCGCCGCACCTGCGGGTTACCCAGTTCTTTGAGCAGTTTCCAGGTGGATACGCTTTCCGCCTCCTCGGCGGCCTCGCGCAGCGCGTCCACGCTCTGGTTGGCCAGCGCCATGATGTCCGGCTGGGTCATGTTGCGCACCGTGGTCAGGATGGTGACGATGTTGTCGGCCAGAGCGCGCACGTCTTCCTCGCTGAATTCGGTCACCACGCGCTCGACGATGCGCCAGCCCGCTCGGGCGAAGGCGAAATACCCTTCGCGTTCCAGCCGGTCGAGGTTTTCCACCGCCTGGTTGAACATCGGCTTGCTCAGGGTGTTGAGCTCCTCGCTCAACTCCATCAGCGATTCGAGCAGATCCAGCCCGCGCAGCAACAGGTGGGTGTCGCGCAGCAGGCGTTTGAACAGGAAGAGCAGGTCTTCTACCTTGAACTCGGAGCCGATCTCGGCCAGTTCGTCAATCGAGAGTTTGATCATCTGATT
>RFKO01000122.1 GCA_003694235.1 Anaerolineae bacterium | reverse complement strand
CGACCTCCAGGTGAGCGCCGAGGCCGAGAACGGCCGGCAGGCCCTCGATGCCTACACCCGCCACCGTCCCGACGTGGTGCTGATGGACATCCGCATGCCGGAGATGGACGGCGTGGAAGCCACCCGCCGCATCCTGCAGGGCGACCCGCAGGCGCGCATCATCATCCTGACCACCTTCGACGACGACGAATACGTTTTCGAGGCGCTGCGTGCCGGGGCGCTGGGCTACCTGCTCAAGGACGTTTCCGGCGCGGAACTGGCCGAAGCCATCCGCACGGTGGCCGCCGGCGGCGCGCTGATCGAGCCATCCGTGGCCCGCAAGGTGCTGGCCGAGTTCGCCCGTCTGCCCGATCTGCCGCCTGACACAGCGGGGCATGGCCTGACGGCGCGCGAGCGCGAAATCCTGGCGCTCATCGCCCAGGGATTGAGCAACAAACAAATCGCCGGGCGCCTGTACCTGGCCGAAGGCACGGTGAAGAACTACGTCAGCAGCATTCTGGATAAACTGGGGGTGGAAGACCGCACGCAGGCCGCCCTGTGGGCGCACAAACATGGCCTGAATTGATGAACCGATACACCGGTGAATCAAATCCCGTGGTAAACTCCCCTCGCCATGCCAACGATTGACGAGAAAACGTTACGCACGCTGGAATATGATCGCGTGCTGGAGCGACTGGCTGCCTATTGTGCTTTCCCTCCCTCCGTGGAGGCGGCACATGCGTTACGCCCTGCCCCAGACCGGATTGCAGCGCAGCAGCGCCTGGCGGAAACGCGCGAGGCGCGCCAACTGCTGGCGGAGAATCCCTCCTTCGGTATTGGCGGCGCGCGCGATATACGCAGTGCACTGGCAGACGCTGCCCGCGGCAAAATGCTTGAACCGGCGCAATTGCTGGATATTAAATCCACCCTGGTGGCCGCGCGCCGCCTGGGGCGGTTGTTGCAGCGTCAGGAAGCAGAATACCCTCATCTGGCAGAACTGGCCCTCGGGTTGCCGCCATCCCTGGGTCTGATCGATGCGGTCAATCAGGCGATTTCCGAGCGCGGCGAAATTCTGGATACCGCCTCAGCCCGCCTGGCTGCCGTGCGGCGTGATCTAAAAGTGGAGCGCGACCGCCTGCTGACACAGCTGGAGCGCATGGTCAACAACCCTCAGGTCGCGCCCTATTTGCAAGAGGCATTGGTTACCCAGCGAGATGGACGCTTTGTGCTGCCGGTGCGCGCCGATTTCAAAGGGAAAATCAAGGGCATTGTGCATGATCAGTCGGCCTCGGGAGCGACCGTGTTTATCGAGCCGCTGAGCGTAGTGGAGCGCAACAACCGCTTGCGCGAGCTGCAACTGGCTGAACAGGAAGAGGAGCGGCGCGTGCTGGTCGAACTGACCGCCCGTGTGGCGGAGAACCGCCATGCTCTGGAGAGCGCGCTCGAGGCGCTGGCTGTCGTTGACCTGGCGCTGGCGCGGGCGAAGTACGCCGAGGCGTTGGATGCCATTGAACCCCAAATCATTCCCCTGGCGGCGGACCGCAGACCGCAGACGACAGACGGCGGTCTGCCGTCCGCTGTCTGCCGTCTTTTTGCCGCCCGTCACCCGCTGCTGAACCCTGAGACGGTCGTGCCCATTGACGTGGTGCTTCCCCCCGGCACGCGCGCCCTGGTGATCACCGGCCCGAACACCGGCGGTAAAACCGTAACGCTCAAAACCGTGGGACTGCTGACGCTGATGGCGCAGAGTGGATTGCACATCCCCGCCGCGGCCGAAAGTGAGATCGCTTGGTTCGATGCAGTGTACGCCGATATTGGCGACGAGCAGTCCATCGAGCAATCGCTTTCCACGTTCTCCGGTCATATCACCAATATCCGCCGCATCCTGGAGCAGGCTGATGAGCGCTCGCTTGTGTTGCTGGACGAACTCGGCGCCGGCACCGACCCGCAGGAAGGAGCGGCGCTGGCGCGGGCGTTGCTCAATTATCTGGTGGCGCGCGGCATTACCACGCTGGTGACCACGCATCACCCCGAACTCAAAGCTTATGCTCATGCCACCCCTGGCGTGGTCAACGCCAGTGTGGAGTTCGATCTGGAAACGCTGCGCCCGACGTATCGATTGACCATTGGGTTGCCGGGACGCTCAAATGCGCTGGCCATCGCCGAGCGTCTGGGGTTGCCGGCGGAGATCATCGAAGAAGCGCGCCGTGAGATCCACCCCGATGACCTGCGCGCTGATGACTTGTTGGACGAAATCTATCGCCAGCGCGACGCGGCGCGGCAGGAACGCGCCCAGGCCGAGCGCGCCCGCCGCGAGGCAGATCGGCTGCGCAATGAGCTGGCCGAGCGTCTGGCGGCGATTGAAGATGAACGTCTGCAAGTGCTGGAAGACGCCCGCCGACAGGCTGGCCAAGAGATTGAGGCCTTGCGGGATGAAATCAAAACGCTGCGCGAGGAACTGCGGCGCGCCCGTCAGCCGCTGGAAGTTGTTAAGGCGGTGGAGGAAAAGGTCGAGGCGCTGGAGGAGAAGGTGGCGGCACCGGTCCGGCGCGAGGAAGCGCCGCTTCAGCCGGTCAGCGGTGAAGTGCGCCTGGGTTCGAAGGTGGTGGTGCGCACTCTGGGGAAGGAGGGCGTGGTGCGCGCCCTGGATGGCGAGCGCGTTGAGGTGCAAATCGGCAATCTGCGGGTGCGCGCGCGGCGAGGGGAAGTAGCGCTGCGAGGTGTGCAGCAGACTGACGACGACAGACCGCAGGCTGTCGTCCACCAACCGTCAACCGCCGTCCGCCGTCCGCCGTCCGCTGCCGCTTCCCCTGGCATCGAACTCGACCTGCGCGGCCATCGTGCGGATGAGGCGCTGGAAGCCCTCGACCGCTATCTGGATAAAGCCTACCTGGCGCGTCTGCCGTGGGTGCGCATCATTCACGGCAAAGGCACCGGTCGTCTGCGGCAGGCCGTCCGTCAGGCGCTGGAACGTCATCCTCATGTGGCCTCTTACGAGGCCGGCGCGCCGGCCGAGGGCGGAGATGGCGTCACGGTGGTTACGCTGGATTTATGAGCCGGTTTTCACAGGGTCACCTTTTTCTGTCGCTTTGGCGCTTACGCGGCGTCGTTATCCAATAAATGCTCGGTATGGACTTCTCGCAGTGTGCCGGTTTGGGCGCGTAAAATCCAGGAAAAAGTTTCGGCGCGCTG
>RFKO01000121.1 GCA_003694235.1 Anaerolineae bacterium | reverse complement strand
GTGGGGGTGACCGTCGCCGTGGCATCCCCCGTCACCACAATCTGAACATAGAACGAGGTCTCAAAAGGCACGCCCTGGGCGTTTTGCAGTTTCCAGTAGCCGGTGTACGTACCAGCGGTCAGCGGGGCGGTGAGCGCCACCGACACATCGGCGGTCGCGCCGGGAGGAATATCGCCAGTGGTGAAAGCCTGCGGGCTGACGCCGCCCATCTGCTCGCCGCTGACGAAGATCAGGCGATAACTGGCATTCCATGTACATGTACCCGCATTAAGCAGCCGCCAGGTCTTGGTAAATGCCGCCCCAGGCGCCATCTGCGTACCATCCGGGATGGTGACATCGCTGACAAAAGCAGCCAGGTCACACGCGCTGGTGTTGCCTCCTCCGCCAGGAGCAGGGGGCTGAGTGGGCGGCACAGCCAGAGTGGCAGTGGGCAACGGTGTCTCAGACGGCGTAGCAGTAGGCAAGGGCGTGGCCGTCGGCGCCGGTGTACTGGTAGCAGCCGGCGCAGTCTGCGAGAGCGATGCGTGCACGGTCTCCACCACCTGGGTGAGGATTTCCTCAGGAGAGGGAGTCTGAGCCTCCGCACCGCGCAGATTGCAAGCACTCAACGTCAGTGACAACAGCACGAGAATGAGTAAAACTGTTCGTTTCATGACATGTTTCCTTCTTTGGGTCTGGGCAGGCCAGGAGAATCTGCCTGCATCCTGCGGTATTGTATCCGAAATTCATCAGATTGGGGAATGATGGTTTTTCCTCCCCCTCAGTTCGATTTGCGCTATAATGAGAACACATTGAGCCCTGTGCCCTCACCAGAGAAGGAGAACAGCCATGCCCCCAAGAGCCAGAAAGAACGAATACGTGCGGTTTTCCGAGCAACTGGCGGACTCGCTGGAGCAAATCACCGAGACCATCAAGGCCAACGGTGAGATGATCGATGCCATCCAGGAGATCGCCCTACAGTTGACCACCACCTTCGGCAACCTGCACGCCCTGACCTTGAAGTACGCCACAATGGTGAACAACGTGCTGGACACCATCCTGCCGGCCATTGACAAAGTACCTTTCATCAGCGACAAGATCGTTGATCTGCTCAAAGACATGGAACGCCTGACGCAGAAAATCATCGATGGCAGCGACGAAACCCAACAGGTACTCAACGACGTGCAAGAGGGATTGACGCAAGCCGATATCCAGCGGCTGAAGAAGCACATGGGCGACCTGAAAAGCGTCACGCGCAAGATTGAAGCCGTCATCCCGGACAGAAAGTAAAGGAGGGCAGCATGAAAACGTTTGAAAAACTGGGGGTGTTCTACCTGGGCAAACGCTATGACCTCAAAGCCGGGGAAATCCAGGACGAACTGGTGCTCTACGATAGCAAAGACCTGACCACCCACGCCGCGGTGATCGGCATGACCGGCTCCGGCAAGACCGGCCTGTGCATCGGGCTGATCGAGGAAGCCGCGATTGACGGCATCCCGGCCATTTTGATCGACCCCAAGGGCGATCTCTCCAACCTGGCGTTGACATTTCCCCAACTTCGGCCGGAGGACTTCCGCCCCTGGGTGAATCCCGACGCCGCGCGCCAGAAAGGGCTCAGCCTGGACGAATACGCGCGGAAGCAGGCCGAACTGTGGAGCCAGGGTATCGCCTCCTGGGGGCAGGACGGGGCGCGCATCCAGCGGCTGAAAGATGCCGCCGAAGTGCTGATCTTCACCCCGGGCAGCAACGCCGGCATTCCGGTGTCCATCCTGGATTCTCTGTCCGCGCCGGCGAAAGCCATCCTCGAGGATGCCGATCTGCTGCGCGAGCGCATTCAGACCACGGTCACCAGCCTGCTCGGGCTGCTGGGCATCGAGGCCGACCCGATCAAAAGCCGTGAACACGTCTTGCTCTCCAACATCTTCGAAAACGCCTGGCGCGCCGGTCAGAGTCTGGATTTGCCCGCGCTGATCCAGCAGGTACAGAAGCCGCCGGTACAGAAAATCGGCGTGCTGGACGTGGAAACCTTCTACCCGGAGAGCGACCGCTTCGAACTGGTCATGGCGCTGAACAACCTGCTGGGATCGCCGGGCTTCGATGTCTGGCTGGAAGGCGTGCCGCTCGACATTCAGGAAATTCTCTACACACCGGAAGGCAAACCGCGCATCGCCATCTTTTCGATCGCCCATCTGAACGACGCCGAGCGCATGTTTTTCGTGGCTTTGCTGCTCAACCAGGTGCTCAACTGGATGCGCGGCCAGCCAGGCACGACCAGCCTGCGCGCCCTGGTATACATGGACGAAATCTACGGCTACCTCCCGCCGACGAAAAACCCACCTTCCAAACAGCCGATGATGACGCTGCTCAAACAGGCGCGCGCTTTCGGCGTGGGCATCATCCTGGCCACCCAGAACCCGGTAGACCTGGACTACAAAGCGCTCTCGAACACCGGCACGTGGTTCATCGGGCGACTGCAAACCCAGCGCGACAAGGAGCGTCTGCTCGATGGCCTGGAAAGCCTGCACGCCGCCGCCATGACGCGCAAAGAACTGGAGAAAACCATCTCAAACCTGGACAGCCGGGTATTCCTGCTCAACAACACCCACGAAGATGTGCCGGAGATCTTCCACACCCGTTGGGTGCTCTCCTATCTGCCCGGCCCGCTGACGCGCGACCAGATTAAAGTTCTGATGGACCCGGTGCGCTCGCGTGCGCTGCAACAAAGCAGGTCGGCCGCGTCACCCTCCGCGCCGGCAAGCGCAACACCCCCGCCGGTGCAACCTGTCGTCACGCCGGTTGCCGGCGCTGCCGGCGCACAGCCTCCCACCCTGCCAAGCGGAGTCGCCCAGTACTTCCTCCCCGTGCGCGGCATACCCAACGAGCAGCAGCACCTGCTATATGCCCCTTACCTGTTCGGCGAGGTCAATATTTCCTTCGTCGACAAGAAATACCATCTTGATCTGAGCGAGCGTCGGGACTTCATCACGCCGCTGCTGGAGCGTCCCATCCCCGTCAAATGGGAAGAGGCCATAGAATGCTCTCTCAGCGCCGACGATCTGGAAAGTGTCCCTGCCAAAGGGGCGCGTTTTGCTCCCCTGCCCGCGGCGGCAAGCAAGAAATCCAGTTACACCGCCTGGGAGAAGGATTTCAAAGCCTGGCTATACGGCTCGCAGGAACTGACGCTGTTTTTCAGCCCCAGCCTGGAGGAAGTATCGCAACCCGGGGAGAACGAACGCGATTTCCGCCTGCGGATGAGCCAGCTGGCGCGCGAGCGGCGCGATGAGGCCGTCGAGGCTTTGCGCAAGAAATATGCTTCCAAATTCACCACGCTGAAAAACCGGTTGCTACGCGCCGAACAAAAACTGGAGAAGCAAAAATCCCAGGCCCAGAAAGCCAAAATGGACACCATGATTTCCGCCGGCGCGGCCTTGTTGAGCGCCTTCACCGGCCGCAAAGCGCTCAGCAGCACCACGCTGAGCAAAGCCAGCAGCGCCATGCGCGGCATCACGCGTACCATGGATGAGAGCCAGGATATCAAACAGGCCGAGGAAACGGTCGAAGCGGTCAAGCAACAAATCGCCGATCTGGAGACCGAATTCCAGGCTGAGGTCGAAAAAATGGAAGAGCGCATTGATCCGATGAGCGAGGAACTGGAGCAGGTGATCATCAAGCCGCGCAAATCCGACCTGCGCGTCGCGCTGGTCACCCTGGTATGGGCGCCGTTCTTCGAGAACGCCGAGGGGGAACGCGAGGCTGCCTGGTAAACCAACAGGGCGCTGAAATCAGCGCCCTGTTGCTTTATACAAGCTCACCGCTCGAGCGGCGAACGCGATCAATCAGTCCAGCAGTTCTTTGGGGATGTTGCCGCCGTTCTCGGCGATCTTCTGCAACACGGTTTTGTGCAGCCAGGTGTTCATCTTCGCCGAATCGCCCATCAACTCCGCCGGGCAACCGAGCTCTTCGGCCAGGGCTTTGCGCGCCTCATAGCTGCTATCGATACCCAGAACTTTCAGCAAATCCACGATAGATTGCTTCCAGTTCAAACCGGTGCCCTTGGCCATCGTTTCCAGCTTGGACATCACGTCCACCTTCGCCATCGGCTCAACCTTGGCGGCGCTCGCCCGGGCCGCAGTGGCAGCCTCGCGCGCTTCTACCTGCTCCTTAAAACGGCGCTGCTGGTGGGCAGCCTGACGGCCGGCCTCGGGGGAGGTGCCGTAAGACGATGCCTTGGGCGCGCTGGCGGTCTTGGGGCTTTCTTTTACTTCTGGCTTGACTTCTTCTTCCTTCTTCAAGCCCAGTTTTTCAAGGATCTTTCCAAAGATGCTCATGATACTGCTCCTTTATGTCGTCGTTTCTAGTAATTGATCACGCGTGGCAGGCTCTTCGCCTGGGCAACCCAGTCGGCGACCTGACGACGAGAAGGCAGCTGGCGCACCAGTTTCTTTTCCTGGTTGACAGCCACCATGGCATCGTACAGATTGTCCGGGTTGCGCTGAGCCAGTTCAGGAACGGTATCCACGCCGGTCTGCTCCAGCAGTTCGGCATACTCCGACCCAATGCCCTTGATACGGAACATATCCACATGGTTGATCCACTTGAGCAGCAGATCGGGGGAAATGCCTGTCTGCTCGGCCAGTTCGCGGCGTCCCTGAGGGGTAGCGCCTTTTTCCAACAGGGCTTTGGTGCTCTTGATGCCCGCGGCCTCGAGTTTGGCCGCATAGGCCGGTCCAATGCCTTCAACATATGCCAGTTTAGCCATAGATCCTTCTCCTTATCTCCAATCGATTTGGCTAACGTGATTATTATAAGCGCAAGGCGGAACAGTGTTGGGGGAAAGATTGAAAATCTAACATCTACCAGACGAACGTTCAGTCCTTTGTGCACTTCTATAATCTTATCACAGCTTTCGTTTCTGGCGGGCTTGTTTTGCCC
>RFKO01000120.1 GCA_003694235.1 Anaerolineae bacterium | reverse complement strand
CCTCTCGAAAATAAGCATACCGATTATACCCTTTCACAGAGGCAGGTGTGCTAGAATGAGGGTATGGCTTATCGAACGTTGATTACCCCTCAGACGTTGTATCTCCATCACCAGGATGATGACTGGGTGGTGGTGGATTGCCGTTTCTGGCTGGATGATACCGGGAAAGGGCGCCGCGATTACCTGCGAGCGCATATCCCCGGCGCGGTGTACGCTCACCTGGATGAAGACCTCTCTGCGCCGGTGGAACCGGGCGTGACGGGACGTCATCCCCTGCCCGCTGTGTCGGAATTGGCGGAACGCCTGGGGCGTTGGGGAATCGGCCCGGAGGTGCAGGTGGTGGCGTACGATGACCGCGGCGGCGCGATTGCAGCCCGCCTGTGGTGGTTGTTGCGCTATCTGGGGCATGATGACGTGGCAGTGTTGGATGGCGGCTGGCCGGCCTGGGTGGAGGCCGGCTATCCGGTGGATGATGTCATTCCCTCGCCTGCGCCGCGCACGTTTGAGCCGCACCCGCGTCCTGAGATGCTGGCTACGGCTGAGGATGTATTGGCCCGCATGGGCGATCCGGCTTTCCGACTGGTGGATTCGCGCGCCCCAGAGCGTTACCGCGGCGAGCAGGAACCGCTCGATCCGGTGGCCGGGCATATCCCCGGCGCGTTGAACTATCACTTCGAGCGCAATCTCACCCCGCAGGGCGGATTTGAAGACGCGGCCGTGCTGCGCGCTCGCTTTCAGGCGTTGCTGGGCGACACCCCGCCCGAGCGGGTGATTTTCTACTGTGGCTCGGGCGTGACCGCAGCGCACAATGTGCTGGCCGTTACACACGCCGGTTTGGGAACGCCGCGCCTGTACGCCGGCTCATGGAGCCACTGGATCACCGACCCCGAACGACCGGTGGTACGAGAAGCCTGAGGGACGGCGCAGCCAGGTGCTTGAGGGGGGTCAGTCGGTTATGCGGGTGATATCGGCGCCCAGGGCGCGTAGCTTGCCGTCGATGTTCTCATAGCCGCGGTCGATCTGGCCAACATTGCGGATGACGGATTTGCCCTCGGCGGCCAGCGCGGCCAGCACCAGCGCCAGTCCGGCGCGGATATCCGGGCTTTCCACGCTCTCGCCGATCAGGTGGCTGGGTCCCTGCACGATGCAGCGATGCGGGTCGCAGAGCACAATCTGTGCGCCCATCGCGCTGAGTTTGTCGGTGAAGTACATGCGCCCTTCGTACATCCAGTCGTGGAACAGCACCGTGCCTTTGGCCTGTGTGGCGACCACGATAGCGATGGACATCAGATCGGTGGGGAAGGCCGGCCAGGGCATCACGCTGATTTGGGGGATGGCATGGCCGATATCCGGCTGGATGACCAGCTCTTGCTCGGCGGGCACCAGAATGTCTTCGCCATCCACCTGCCACGTCACGCCCAGGCGGCGGAAGACCAGCCGCACCATGTCCAGGTATTGCGGCCCGGCCTGGCGGATGCGAATCTCGCCGCCGGTGACCACCGCCGCGCCGATGAAGCTGACCACTTCGAGATAGTCGGGCCCGATGGTGAACTCGCCTCCGTGGAGGCGCGGCACCCCCTGGATGTGCAGCGTGTTCGAGCCGATGTTTTCGATTTTGCCTCCCAGGGCGTTGATCAGGTGGCAGAGCTCTTGCACGTGCGGCTCGGAGGCGGCGTTGCGCAGGATCGTCTCGCCTTCAGCGGTGGCGGCGGCCATGATGGCATTCTCGGTCGCGGTCACGCTGGCCTCGTCCAGCAGAATGTCGGCGCCGCGCAGCTTTTCGGCGCGGAAATGGAACAACCGCTCCAGGCGGTCGTAATCGACCTGCGCGCCCAGCGCCTTCAGCGCCAGGATATGGGTATCCACGCGGCGGCGGCCGATCACGTCGCCGCCTGGCGGGGGGATGATGAGTTCGCCGCAGCGTGCCAGCATCGGCCCGGCCAGCAGAACCGAGGCGCGGATGCGCCGGCAGGTTTCCGCCTCCAGCCCGCGCGGGTCAACCCGGCGCGCCTGGATGCGCCAGCTGTGGTCGCCCAGAGTCTCCACCGAAACCCCCATACTCTCGAGCAGGTGGCGCATGGCGAGCACATCGCGAATTTGCGGGACATTGTGGAGTACGACCGGCTGGTCGGTAAGCAGACAGGCGGCCAGTAAGGGCAGCGCGGCGTTTTTATTGCCCGCGGGGGTGACTTCGCCGCGCAGCGGAATGCCGCCGTGGATGACAAACTTTTCCATGTGGGCCTCCTTGTGGGCTGGTCAGTCTGTGTTGAGATGCAGGATGATTGTCTCGCCGCCTTGCAGCCCCAGGATTTCGGCCGCACTGCGACGGTTGGCGACCAGTTCTACCAGGCCGGTGCTGCCTACCAGCGCGGCGCACTGACCGGGGGGAATCTCGCCAAAGGTGTTGACCCAGCGAAGCGTGTTGCCGTCGGGCAGGGCGAGACGCGTTGCATGCAGGTCAAGTTCCTGGGGCGCGAGCTCGCCGATCCAGGGGCTGAACCGCCAGCGGCCGAATGCTTCTCGTGCGAAACGTCCCAGGCTGGTGAGCAGGTTGCCGAAGCGGTCGGCGTGCAGGATTTCGGCGCGGATTTGGCCGGGGGCGCGAGAATCCAGGCGGGGAGGGGGTAAAAACGTCGGTTGCAGGATGGGAGGGCCGAACCGCTCTGGGGGTACGCCTCTGGCGGCATGGGCAGCGGCCGGGCTGAACAGGTCGCGCCCGTGGAAGGTATTGCTGGTAGAAGGCAGGGCCAGTTCAGGGTTGGTCAGTTCCCAGGCCTGCGCGTCATCCCCCAGAACAAAGCTGAACACGCCGTTATCCGGCCCGACGAACAGGTAGCCGTTCGAGCGGGCGATCATCGCTTTGCGAGAGGTGCCCACGCCGGGGTCAACCACCGTCAGGCAGACCGTGCCTTTGGGGAAGTAAGGCAGGCTTTGCCAGAGCACCAGCGCGGCGCGGCGGATGTCACCGGGGGGGATGGCGTGCGTCAGGTCAACCAGCGCGGCCTGCGGCGCCAGCGTGCGTATCACGCCCTTCATGATGCCGACGTAGGGGTCTTGCGTACCAAAATCGGTGAGGAGCAGGATGGTTGGGTTCATGGGGAAGATTATAGCGTGTT
>RFKO01000119.1 GCA_003694235.1 Anaerolineae bacterium | reverse complement strand
TCCCCCGGTCTGTATCATTTCCTGCAGGAAGACCACGGCGAACGCGTGCGCATCCACCTGCGCCTCGACCCCGATGGACACGGCACGCTGATCGTCAACGCCAACCAGATTCTGCATCTCAACCCCACCGCCGCGCTGATGGCCTACCTGATACTCAACCGGGTGGAGACGAAAGCCGCTCTGCGCGCCCTGCAACGCCGCTTCCACGTCCCCCGCAGCCGTCTGCGCGCCGACTTCGATCACTTTCGCGCCTCGTTGGAGGCCCTGCTCCAACCCGACGCCTGCCCCCTGTGCACGCTGCCAGAGGCCGAGGTCATCGCGCCCTTCAGCCATCGCCCGCAAGCGCCCTATCGCATGGACCTGGCGCTGACTTACCGTTGCAACGATGACTGCGCCCATTGCTACAACGCCCGCCCGCGGGATTTCCCCGAAATGCCCACCCAAACGTGGAAAGCCATCCTCGACCGCCTGTGGGAGCTCGGCATCCCGCATGTCGTCTTCACCGGCGGCGAGCCCACCCTGCGCGACGACCTGCCTGAGCTGATCGCCCACGCCGAAGCCAACGGGCAGATCACCGGCCTGAATACCAACGCCCGGCGGTTGAGCGACCAGCGCTTCCTGGCCCGCCTGGTGGAGGCCGGCCTCGATCACATCCAGATCACGGTAGAATCTCACGACCCGGCCATCCACGATCGCATGGTGGGCAAACGCGGTGCCTGGCAGCAGACTATCGCCGGCCTGAAGAACGCCCTGCAAACGCGGTTGTACGTGATGACCAACACCACCATGCTGCAAGACAACCACACCACGCTGGGCGAGACGCTCGATTTTCTGGCCGACCTGGGCGTGCCAACCATCGGGCTGAACGCGTTGATTTTTGCCGGACACGGACGGACGGTAGGCACCGGCCTGCCGGAAGACCGTCTCGCACCACTGCTCGATCTGGCCCGGCGCAAAACGCAGGCCCATGGCCAGCGATTGATCTGGTACACCCCAACACAATACTGCAACTTCGACCCTCAGCAAATGGAACTGGGCGTCAAGGGATGTACCGCCGCGTTGTACAATATGTGCATCGAACCGGACGGCGGCGTGCTACCCTGCCAGTCGTACTACCGACCGCTGGGAAACATCCTGACGGATGGGTGGGACGCCATCTGGAACCACGCCCTGGCGCGGCGCATTCGCGAACGGGATTACATTCCAGAAAAATGCACTGCCTGCCATCTGCTGCCAGAATGTGGCGGCGGCTGTCCCCTGATGCTGGAAGCGCCATCCCCCACCCTCATCCCCCTCGAAGCCCTCACCTGACCAACCCGACCAACCCGACCAACAGACCAATCCGACCAACCCAACCAACCCATGGCCAACACCATCACCTTACTTCGCTTTCCCCTGCTATTCGTGTATGTAGCCCTGCTCTACAGCGGCAAGCCGGTTGTGATCTACTGGTGCGTACCGTTCATCGTGCTCATCATCCTGATGGACATGGTGGACGGCCTGATCGCCCGCGCCCGCGGCGAGGTCACCCTGCTGGGCAGCGTGCTGGACATCGCCACCGACCGTACGCTGGAAATCGTACTCTGGGTGGTTTTCGCCAACCTTCGCCTGATCCCGGTCGTCATCCCGCTGATCGTGATCACGCGAGGCACTACCGTGGACGCGGTGCGGGCCGTGGGGATGAGCCGCGGGCTGGCCGCTTTCGACCAGGTGCGACATCCCATCAGCCGTTTCCTGGTGGCCTCGCGTTTCATGCGCAGCAGTTACGGCGTGGCCAAGGCCATCGCATTCGCCACGCTCACGCTGGCGTTGGGACTGCAAGCGGCGGCTTCCCCCTGGGCGCAAACCGCCCATACCCTCGCGCTGATCATCACCTGGGTGGCCATCAGCATGACTATCGCCCGCGGCATGCCGGTGCTGATTGAAAGCTTCGATATGCTCAAACGGCTGGAGAACAATGAAACGGGACCTGCAGGCGCTGACCAATAGCCGCTTCGGCGTGCGCTTTGCCCTGTGGATCGGACGCAACACCCCGCTGCCTTTTGCCTATCGCTTTGGCAACTGGCTGGCTGATCAATTCGCCCGCCGCGACAACGCCATGACGCGGGCGGTGCGCGCCAATCAATGGGTGGTGCGCGGCGAGACGGCTTCGCCGGCGGAGCTGAAACAGTACGTCCGCCAGGTCTTCCGCCACGCGGCCCGCTGCTTTGCCGACCTGTACCACCGCCTGCACTCACCCGAGGAGATGAAACGTATCGTGCCGCTCACCCCCGAGGCCGAGGACATCATCGCCCACAGCGGCTTCGACACCCCCGGCGCCTTCGTGGTCGCGCCGCACCTGAGCGCCTTCGACCTGGTGCTGATGACCGTCGCCTACCACGGCATGAACGGCATGGTGCTGACCCACGGTCGCCCCACCGGCGGCTATGAAATCCAAAACCGTCTGCGCGCCGAAACCGGCCTGCAAATCGTCCCCCTCCGCGGGCCGGAAACCGAAGCGCAGGCCATCGAATACATGCGCGCCGGCGGGATTGCCATCACCGGCGTGGATCGGCCGTTGCGCAACAAAAAAAAGCGCGTCCATTTCTTTGGCCGCCCCAGCCCTTTGCCAACAGGCCACATCCGCATGGCGTTGGCCGCCGACGTGCCGGTGGTCGTCGCCGCGGCGCAACAGCAGCCAGATGAGAAGTACCACATTCGCGTCTCCCCTCCCATTCCCATGCGCCGCATGAACGACCCGGAGGCCGAGATACGCCGCAACGCCGAGGCCGTGCTGGAAGTGATGGCCGAATACATCCGCCAGCACCCGGAGCAATGGCTGATGTACTATCCCGTCTGGCCGGAGGCGATGGAGGAGCTCTTTGGTTAGCACCGCGACCTTCCTCTCCCTGGGCGGATTGTTCTTCCTGTGCGGCTTGCTGCACCTTTCCCCCCAGATCGCTCTCAACGATGCACGCGCGTTCCGCCTGCTGCACAACCGCCTGCGCGCCCTGACGTCGATGGCGCGTCTTCTCTGGCATCTGGGACGCACACCTTTCACGCTGCTGGCGCTGCTGATATATGTGCTCTGGCGACCACAGGCCGGGCTGATCGTCAGCGCGACCTACCTGGCCGCCGCCCTGTTGGAGGCAGCCATCAAACGCCTGCTGCAACGCGCCCGCCCTTTTCAGGTGATCCCGGACGCGGTGATGTCCCAGCCGCGCCGCCCCGAGGACCCGTCTTTTCCCAGCGGCGATGCCTTGCGCGTCTGGTTCCTGGCCGTCGGCGCGGCCCTCGTCCTGGGGCTGCCCGCCTGGGGTGCAGCGCCGCTCTTCGGGCTGGCAGTGCTGGTCTCGCTGGGGCGCATCGTGATGGGCGTGCACTATCCCCTGGACGTGATCGGCGGTTCAGGCCTGGGGATCGCCGCCGCCGGACTGGCGCAGTACCTGATACAGATGCTCCTGTTCTCGGTTTGAGCAGAGGAGGAAACCATGCCCCTGCCCGTCTGGTTATCTCGCTTCTTCCGTCCTCATCAACCGCTTCCCGCGGGGATGCACAGCCTGCAAACTGAAACACAAGGCGCACCGCACCGTCTGCACCTGCGTATCGAACCCGATGGGAACGGTCTGCTGATTGTGGACGCGGCCACCATCCTGCATCTCAATCAAACGGCCGCGGAATACGCCTTCCACCTGGTACACAACACACCGCCTCAACAAGCGGCGCGTCGGATTGCCCGCCGCTATCGCGTTTCCCTCCGCCAGGCGCGGAGCGACTACGAGCGCTTCCGCGAGCAGGTGTACACCCTGCTGCAACGCCCCGATCTCGACCCGGTGCAATTCATCGGCCTGGAGCGCGCCGCCCCGTACAGCCGTCAGGTCACCGCGCCTTACCGCCTGGACTGCGCTTTGACCTATCGCCTCCCGGAGGGACAATCGCCCCTCGCCGCGCCGCTCAAGCGCGTGGAGCGCGAACTGACGCTCGCCGAATGGCAACACATCCTCGATCTCGCCTGGCAGCACGGCGTGCCGCACATTCTATTCACCGGCGGCGAGCCAACGCTGCGCGACGACCTGCCCGACCTGATCGCCCACGCCGAGGCCAATGGCCAGGTCACCGGCTTGCTGAGCGACGGCCTGCGGCTGGCAGACCGGGACTATCTGAACACGCTGCTGCAAACCGGCCTGGACCACCTGCTGATGGTCTTACAACCGGAGAACCCGGCCGCCTGGGAAGCGCTGGAACGCATTTTGCCGCAAGACCTGCACACCAGCGTCCATCTCACCCTCACGCCGCAAAACGCCGCGCGGGCCGGGGAAATCATCAAACGGCTGGCTGACCTGGGAGCGAACGCTCTTTCG
>RFKO01000118.1 GCA_003694235.1 Anaerolineae bacterium | reverse complement strand
GGTTTGGGTAATTCGTCGATCTCGCCGACGATGGGATCCATGTTATGGATGTGGAGAATGACTTCAATAGCCATGGTTCTATTCCCTGTTTCGTTCCACCACTTGCAGCTTGAGTTTGCCCAGAGTCAGCACGTCGCCGTGTTTCAGCGTGTGTTCCGCATGCGGTGAAAGGTACTTGCCGTTCAGACGGGTGCCGTTGGATGAGGCCAGGTCTTTGATGTAGATGCGCCCCTCCGCCAGCCGAATCATGGCGTGCATTCGAGAGACGCCGAGTTCATAACCCTGGTAAGGCGAGAGGTCCACATCGGGCAGGACGGATTGACCCTCGCTGCCGCGGCCAACGGTGTAGGAGCGGTTATTCTGCAGAAAGAAGGCGGCCTCGCGCCGCTGATCCAGGAGTACGAGTGCGGCGATTGCATCCCGCTCCTGCGGCGGCGGTTGTGGGAAGGGCTGCGCCGGGGTTGCGCTGGCCAGCTCTTTTTTCCACTGCTCGGTGCTGATAGCCGCCGTGTCCGCGGTCTCGTACAAGGCTGCGCCGCACTGGCTGCAATACAGCGTGCCGATCATCTCTTCGTGGTGACAATGGGGGCACTGAAGCATTTTTTCACTCGAGATCGCCGGAGGTCAGCAAGGCACGCGTGCCAAAACGGATTTGTTTGGTGACGTTTTCGTCGCCGCTGCGCCCGGTTTCGACGCGCGCCGCCTCGCTGGCTACCATATTGGCCAGGTCTACTTTTCCTTGCGCCAGCAGGCGTGTGGACAGGTTTTTGAGTTTCTCTCTGGCTTCATTATAACGTCCTTCTTCCAGCGCGTCATAAGCATCTTCTTGCATGCGGTAGAGATTGAGGCTGGCGAGCGCTTTGGCAATCGCCGGCGGAGGGGCGGAGGCGACCGCTTCGGGGTTGACATCCACTGTCAGGGCGAGCGGGTGAGTGTAAACCGTGCCTTCCCGAGTGTGGTGGTAGCTCAGTTCTCCGTCGAGCAACAGGCATTTGTTGATCCCCGCCGGCAGCGGTTTGATCTGGAATTCGAGCAAAATACGCTGCGTTGTGTTGGCGGCCAGCGGGCCGAACAGGAGGGGAGAATCGCTCTCCAGCGGTGCGAACTCCGGCGTCAGACGGTAGGCGTGCTTCAGCCGGACGTGCGGCGGCTCGTTGAACGAGAATTGCAGGTCTTTGACGAGCGTTTGTTTTAAGTTGCGGATCTTCCGCGTGAGCAGATCGCGCATGTCCTCCGGATGATACACATACAGACAGGCGCCGCCGGTTAGCGAGGCGATCTGATCGAGCAATTTATCATTCCATTTCCCTCCAATGCCCAGACAGGTGATGCCGATTTTGCGCCCGGAGGCGGTTTTGGCCAACCGCAGGCATTTTTCCTCGTCTCCGTAGGTGTGCCCATCGGTGATCAGGACGATGTGGTGGATGCTGTGACCGGCGGCGTGGGCGCGCACCTCTTCGAAAGCGGTTTTCAATCCCTGAAAGATTTCCGTGCCCCCGCTGGTCATCAGGCTGAGGATTTTGTTCTCGGCACGACGCAGTTCCGCCGGCCCCAGGCCGGAGAGCACGACCTCGGCGCGATCGTTGAAAGTGATCAACGAAAGGGTGTCCCCCGGCTGTAGCTGGTGGATGAGTTCCAGCGCGGTTGCCTTGACGATGTTCAGCCGCTTGCCGTTCATGGAGGTGGAGGTATCCAGCGCCAGGGCCAGGTTGAGAGGGCTGGAGAGGCGCGGCTGGGTGGATGGTTGCAGCGCTTTTATGATGAGCAGGGTGTAAAGAATCTGCGGCTCGTCTAGAGGGGCGATGGCGCGGCGGCTGAATTGCAGGTCAATATCCAGGTGGGGGATGGAGGGGTGCGCCTTGATGCGTTGTTGGTCGTAGAGGCGGCGTCGTTCGGGATGAGAGAGCACTTCGTAGGCTTCCTGAATTTGCAGGAAGAATTCGGTCGCCCCCGGCGTGGTGTTGACATCGGGGTGCAGTTTGCGCGCCGCGGCGCGGTAGGCCTGTTGAATTTGTTCCGGCGTGGCGGAAGGCGAGAGGCCGAGCAATTCGTACAGGTCGAAGGGAGAGGGCATACTTACTCTGGGAGACGCACCAGGATGGCGGTGATGTTATCCGGGCCGCCGGCCTCGTTGGCCGCGTCCACCATGCGCTGGCAGGCGGCATGTAGCGTGGGGGAGGTGTTGATGATTTGCAGGATGGTGTTCTCCGGGATCACGCCCCACAGTCCGTCAGAGCAAATCAGCAAATACCCTGGCGAGGGGATGGGGGAGATGATGATCTCCGGATCGAAGGGTTCGCCCTGCCCCAGGGCGCGGTACAGCACATTGCGCTGCGGGTGGGTGGCCGCTTCCTCCGGCGTGAGCTGACCGAGTTCTTCCAGGCGTTTGACCAGGGAATGGTCGCGGGTCAGGGGGCGCATCGCGCCGGTCAGGCTGATGTGGTACACGCGGCTGTCGCCCACGTGGGCGATGGCAAGCTGGTTGTTCAGGATGACGGCGGTGGTGATGGTGGTACCGCCACCGGGGGCGTTGACCAGGATGGCTTCGTGGGCGGTCTGGACGCCGTTTTCCAGGATATCGCGCAGCGACATATCGGGCGGTTGTTGCTCGATGCGAAACAAAGGGCGGTAGAGGTGTTCGATCAGGTAATCGCTCATCACCCGCACCGCCGTTTCGCTGGCGATTTCGCCGTATTGATGACCGCCCATGCCGTCGGCAACGATATAAATCCCGAAAGGAGCATGCTCACCGTTGCTCGCCAGCAGCGCCGTGAGCGCGAACAGGGCATCTTCGTTGTGATCCCGCTGCCTGCCGGTGGATTGCGCGCTGGCGGCCAGCAACTGGGGCGGCCTGACCTCGATCGGCTTATCCATCTGGCCAGGGAGGAGCGCGGCTACACCCTCCGCGCTGAGCGGTTTGGTGATCTCCTGGGTTTGGGGGCGCGGCGCTTTTTCCGTCGCTTGCTTTCTGGCAAAAAATCGGTTGAACAGTTTGCGTATCAAGGCGAATATCCTTCAGGCAGGGATAGCGTAGAGTTTATGATCGGTAGAGCCGATGAAGACCATGTTGTTGGCGAGCACGGGTGAACCGGTGATCGGTCCGCCGGTCTCGAAGCGCCAGCGTAAGGCGCCGGTTTGGGCGTCCAGGCAGTAGAGAGAGCCGTCCACACTGCCGCAGTAGACCGCGTCGTGAGAAACAACCGGCGAACTGGAGACCTGGTGGCCGGTCTTGTATTGCCACACCGCTTTGCTGGTTTGCAGGTTGATGCAGTAGATGTGACCGTCGGCCGAGCCGATGTAGGCGAACTTTTCGGTCAACCAGGGGGATGAGATCGTCCCCTTTTCCATGCGGAAGCGCCAGATCGTCCAGCCGGTTTTGGCATCCACGGCGTACAGGTGTCCATCTACCGAGCCGAAGTAGATGGCGCCGTCCTGGTAGCGCGCCGAGGAGGTGATGGCGCGGCGGGCGCTCATCTGCCAGCGGATCTTGCCGCTGAAATCGCTGCAAATCATATCGCCGTGCTCGTTGCCGAAGAAGACATGATCCATGGCGACCAGCGGTGTGGAGCGGATGGGAGCGCCGGTGTTGATATCCGAGGCGATCCGTCCCGTGTCGGCGTTGATGATGTACAGCCGGCCATCGTCCGAGCCGATGAAGACGTGGCGGTCGCTGATTGCCGGTGAGGAACGAATCTCGGCATCGGTATAGCATTTCCATTGCAGCGTGCCGGTGAGGGCGGAGACGGCGTAAACGTACTGGTCCTCCGAGCCAAAGTAAATCGCCCGGTTGTAATACGCCGGCGTGCTGACCACACCGCGCTCGGCGGGGAATTTCCAGAACAATTGGCCGCTTTCGGCGTCCAGCGCGTACACGTTGTGGTCGTACGAGCCGATGAACAGCCGCCCCTGGTGATACAACGCCGTGCCGCGGATCTCGTCTTCGCTCTCGAACACCCAGAGAGGCTCGATTTGCATGTGCTGATAGATAGCCGCCGTGCCTTTGCTATACCCGCTGCCGCCGCGGCGGGCGACGCGGATCAGCGCGTCTTTCATCTCGTTAGCGTTGCGGAAGCGGTCTTCCGGGTTGTATTGTAGCGCCGTGTCAACGATCACTTCGAGTTCGGTGGGCACGTTCGGGTTCAACTGGCGGATCGGGCGCTCGTTGAAAGTGAAGGGGGCGTGGTCTCGGGGGTCGATGCCGGTCAGCAAATGGTGCAGCGTCGCGCCCAGCGCGTAGATATCCACCTGGGGCGAGGCTTCTCCGCGGTACTGTTCGGGAGGGGAGTAGCCCTCGGTGCCGATCATCGTGCCTTTTTGCCCGGCTTCGAACTTCTTGGCGATGCCAAAGTCCACCAGCACCACATGATTTTCGGGCGTTATCATGATGTTGCTGGGTTTGATGTCGCGGAAGACGATTGGCTCGGGTTCGCGAGTGTGCAGGTAGTAGAGTACATCGCACAGCTCAATGCCCCAGATGACCACCTGCTGTACCGGCAGCAAGCCTTCCGTTTCGTTGAGGATTTTTTCCAGGTCTTTCCCCTCGATGAATTCCATCACCAGGTAGGTGCGGTTGTCGAGGGTAAAGTAATCGTGAATCTTGGGGATGGAGGGGTGGTTGAGAGCGGCCAGGATGTTGGCCTCGCGCTCAAAGTTGTTCAGCAGGGCGCGGCGCACGCTCTCGTCGCCGATCTGAGCGACGATTTCTTTGACGGCCACGTAGCGCTGTATGCGAAAGCGCAGGTCGCGCGCCAGATAGACCGCCCCCATGCCGCCCATACCGAGTGTGCGTTCGATCTGGTAGCGGTTCTCCAGGACGATGCCCGGCCGGAGCTGCAACCCGTCGGGGGTCAGATCGGCGCGGGTAATGCGTTGGGTGATTTTGCGCGTTTCCAGTGCGGCCTCCTCAACTCAACAAGGAGATTATACAACATCCCAGGCGCCGGACAGCGCGCCTGGGATTATTATACAACGTTATGGCGGATGTCACCCCCCGCGCCAGTCCACCGGCGGGTTGGGTTTGTTATCCAGAATGGCTTCGATGCGCCCCATCACATCGGGGGTGAGTTTCTCCACCACATCGAGGGCTTTCATGTTTTCTTTTACCTGTTCAGGGCGCGAGGCGCCGGTGATGGTGGTGCTGACGTTCGGGTTTTTCAGCGTCCATGCGATGGCCAGTTGCGCCATGGTGCAGCCCAGTTCCTCGGCTATGGGCACCAGTTTTTTGACCTTCTCGATGTTTTTGCGCGCCGTCTCATCGGTGAAGCGCTTGCGCAGCCATTCGTAGCCCTCCAGTGTGGCGCGCGACCCTTTGGGGATGCCTTCGTTGTACTTGCCGGTCAGCAGGCCGCTGGCGAGCGGGCTCCAGATGGTGGTGCCCAGGCCGATTTCACGATATAAAGGGGCGTACTCCACCTCGACGCGCTCGCGGTGGAACATGTTGTACTGCGGCTGCTCCATCTGCGGAGGAATCAGATGTTCGCGCCGGGCCACGGCATAAGCAGCCATGATTTGTTCCGCGCTCCATTCGCTGGTGCCCCAGTAGAGCGCCTTGCCCTGGTTGATCACATGGTTGAAGGCGCGCACGGTCTCCTCGATGGGGGTGTGCAGGTCGGGGCGATGGGCGAACACCAGGTCAACGTAATCCAGTTGCAGGCGCTGGAGGGCAGCGTCCACCCCCTCGATGATGTGCTTGCGCGACAGGCCGCGGTCGTTAGGGCCGTCCCCGCCCCAGAAGATTTTGGTGGAAATCACCAGGTCGGAGCGCTTCCAGCCGGCGCGTTTGAGCACGCGCCCCATAATGATCTCGGCCTCGCCGCCGGCGTAGGCTTCGGCATTGTCGAAGAAGTTGACACCGGCGTCGAAGGCGATCTTCATCATTTCATAGGCTTTGTCTTCGTCGGCTTGAGTGCCGAAGGTGACCCAGGCGCCGTAGGAGAGCGCCGATACTTTCAGGCCGGACGAACCCAGGTAGCGATATTCCATTGTGTAACCTCCTGTATGTGTTGATCCTCACCGGCGCGGCGTGATGTGCTTTCGGCCCGCCTCCCACTGTTCTTGTGTGGGAGCGGCCAGGGTGGGGAAGCTGATCTGGCCGTAGTCTGTGCCGGCTTGCAGCGGGAAGATTTCGCTGCCGTCCAGC
>RFKO01000117.1 GCA_003694235.1 Anaerolineae bacterium | reverse complement strand
GCGCGCACGCTTTCGTACTCGCGCGCAATGCTGAATACTGCCAGGCTGTAGCCGGTCAGCATGAGGAAGTGGTAGAGCCACCAGTTGATTTGCCAGGGAGCGTACCAGGTCATGCTGATTTGGGCTTCGGCCAGCAGAGCAGCGGCCAGAGCCAGATGACTGTGCAGCGCCCGCTGCTCGGCAAGGTAGGATTGCCAGTATCGCCAGGCGCTGAACGCGTATAGGGCGATGGAGATACTGGCAATCAGGCGAGGTAGATTCCCTCCGCCGGCTGCGCTGATGCTTGCCAATGGTTGAGGGTAAAAGAAGGCAATCAAGGCATAAAGCAGGTAAAGCACGATGAGGAGTCGGCGTAGATTTGTGCCATGTTGCAAAACCTTTTCCTGCCAGCGCTGGGGTAGTGGCATGATCGAAGCGGCAAAGAAGAACGCGCCACAGAACAGGCTGAGCGTGGCCGACCAGACCACTGCCTGATTTGGGCCGGGGAGGAGAATGCCCGGCGTGGCCAGTCCGTGCAGGACGAAAAAGGCAGCCATGCCGCCGAATGCCAGTGTTAGCGTGTAGTTGCGGAAGGTGAGTTTTTGCTCCAACACGCCGACACCGATGAAGATAGCGGCTATCAGGGCGACGAAACTGGTAAAGGTGACAATATAGAAATGGAATAACGGGAGCGTCCAGAGCGTCTCGCTGAGGGCCGATTGCCGCACGTAGATTAGAAGCGCTGCTGGCAGCAGCAGCGTCAGTATGGCAAGCAGTGTGGTGCGTGTGGTTTGGGAGGTCATGGGGCAGCCTCTGTGAAAGGAAGTTATTGGCGTGGGTGTTGGCGAAGCAAGGCGAGCGGGTTGGGGATGAGCATGGGGACGCGCCGGCGATACTGCGCATAGGCTTCCCTGAATTCGGCCAGCAGGCGGCGTTCTTCCAGGCGCGCGCCGATGAGGATGTACAGCGTCAGCCCCAGGTTGAGCGCCAGCAGGTTGACGCTCAGGCGCGGAGTCAGCCAGATGAACAGCAGGCCGCCGGAGTACAGCGGATGTCGCACGTAGCGGTACAGCCCGTTGACCGTCAGCGTGGGCGAAGCGTTTTGCTCTCCCTGGCCTAACTGTCGCAGGCCGAGAAAATGCCAGGGGTCGGTTTGCCGCACGCCGAGGAGCACAATCGTCGCGCCGAGCAGTTGCCCCGCGCCGCTGAGCAGTACCCAGGGCCATGAGATGGTGTAGAGGACGCGGTCTGGCAGCGCGGCGACCAGGTATACCACCGGCAGGAACGATAAGACGGCGAAGAGGTTGTAAGCCAGCCGGTAGCCACGCTCGGCGGCCACGCCGAAATGGCGGCGGGCAAGCGATTTGGCCCAGCCTGTGGCGAGCAGGGAGTGTACCCCTCCGTAAACCCCCATGGCGAGGAAGATGATCGCTGCGCTCATGGGCTGGCCTCCCGCGCCTGTTGAATACGTTGCTCGGCGAGCGCGATGTACTCGGCGCTGGTCTCATAACCGATGTAGTGCCGCCCGCTTTGCAGGGCGGCGATGGCGGTGGTGCCGCTACCCATGAAGGGGTCGAGCACGATCTCGCCCGCGAAGGTGTAAAGGTGGATCAGACGGCGGGGCAGCTCGACGGGGAAGGGGGCCGGATGGCCGACGCGGGAGGCGGATACGGTCGGGAAGTGCCACACGCTCTTCGTCCATTCCAGGAAATTGTCGCGCTCCAGGGTGGGTCTGCGTCCCTGGCTTTGACGCCGGAAACGCCCTTTGGAGAACACCAGGATGTATTCGTGCACATCGCGCAGGGTGGGATTGCTGGCCGAGAGCCACGACCCCCAGGCGGTGGAAGAGCCGGCGCTCGAGCCCTTGTCCCAGATGATTTCGCCGCGCATCAGGAAGCCGATTTCCAGCATGATCTGACTGATGAAGGCGTTCAGCGGGATGTAGGGTTTGCGTCCCAGGTTGGCGATGTTGACGCAGGCGCGCCCGCCGGGCACCAACACGCGGTACGTCTCGCGGAAGACGCGCTCCAGCAGTTGCAGGTATTCCTCCAGCGAAAGGTCGGCGTCGTAATCCTTGCGGGCGTTGTAGGGCGGAGAGGTGACCATCAGGTGGAGACACTCGTCCGGCAGGTCGCTCATCCGCTCGCTGCTGGCGTGCAGTATGCTGTCGAGCAGCTGGGAGGGCAGCGGGTTTTCGCGGTAGGGGGTCGTGGTGTCTTCGGTGGGGAGATGGGCGTACAGACGGCCGGCATAGAACGGGCTGGAATCATGGCTGGCCCGGCCGGGAGAGCCGAAAGAGGAAGTTTGCGTGCGGCGGCGTTTATCCGACATCGGTGTCAATGGCTTTGAAATTTCCGGGCGGCTGGCGCTTCTCCCCCTCGGCTTGAACGGTGCGCAGCGCCAGTTGACGCGCCAGAATGGGAACGGCGAACTCGAACATGCGACGCGGGGTGAGCGATTCCTCCGGCCGGGTGATCTCCCGCAGGGCGCGCAGGGCAAAGCAGTGCTGGCGCACGCGTTCGTGGTTGAAGTTCATCGTGTCATACTCATCCACGAAGGCGTTGCGGATTTTGAGAATGTGCAGCAGATCGTGGTATTCGTTGGGGCCGAGCAGGCCGAGGGCGTAGGCGGCCACGATGCGAGCGCCAAACGTTCCCAGCGGGCGTTCGCTGCCCAGCAGCGCGGTGACGATTTTGTCCTCGGCGATCATAAAGGCGGACAGCAGGTGGCCGAGCAAATCGCTCAGGTAGGTGGCGCCCAACACGGCCAGGGCGCGGTCGCTGCTGTGTTTGGATTCGGCCGTGAATTTTTGTAACTTTTCGAGCAGGTTATCCAGTGTGTTCATGATGATGTTGTTGTTGATAGAGAAGTTTGACCTCATTATACCGGAAACAGGTGACGATGTGGTCGTTCACCATACCGACGGCCTGCATAAAGGCGTAGCAGATGGTCGGGCCGATGAAGCGGAAGCCATGCTGTTTCAGCGCCGCGCTCATGGCGCGCGATTCCGGCGACTGGGCCGGTATCTGCGCCACGTCTTCCCAGGCGTGGACGATGGGATGACCGCCCACGAACTGCCATAAAAAGCGGCTGAATGAGCCGTATTCCTCCTGCAATTTCAGGAAAGCGCGGGCGTTGTGGATCACGGCGGCGATTTTCTGGCGGTTGCGCACGATGCCGGGGTTTGCCATCAGTTGCTCAAACTTCGCCTGGTCATACCGGGCGATTCTCTGCGGGTCGAAATCGTCGAAGGCGGCGTAGTAGTTCTCCCGTTTGCGCAGGATGGTGATCCACGAGAGGCCGGCCTGGGCGCTATCGAGCATCAGTTTGGCGAACAGCAGGCGGTCGTCATAGACGGGCACGCCCCATTCTTCGTCGTGATACCG
>RFKO01000116.1 GCA_003694235.1 Anaerolineae bacterium | reverse complement strand
TAGAAGTTGGCATCCGGATCGGTCAGATTGACCAGCTTGAGCACGTACATATCCTGGATGGCCACGTGATCCTCAGGCCGGATGTACACCGTGCCCTTGGGGCCTTCGAATTCCATGCCCTCGAAGACCGGGATGAGCGCCTCGGCGGAGGGGTCGCCGCCGGTAGCCTTCAACCCTTCCACCAGCATGATGGCCGCGTTCATGCCATCCGCGGCGAACAGGTCGGGCATCGTACCGTAGCGGGCCTTGTGCTGCTCCTTGAGGAAGTCGTTGGCCGGGTTGTCAGGCGCCGACCAGTGGTACAGGATGCCATTGGTGCTGCCGATGGCGTTGCCGTACCAGATGGGCATCAGCGTGTTGTCGATGAAAGTGGCGCCCAGCGCCATCTCGTCCATCACACCCAGGTCGGTGGCAGCCTGCATCAGCGGGACGAAGCCGCCGCCCGCCCAGGTGACGATGAAGGCCTCCGCGCCGGAGTTCAGGATCTGCTCCATGTAGGGCGTGAAGTCGGTGGTCTCCAGCGGGGCGAAGATGTCGTCGGCCACGAACTCACCACCCGCCAGCGTGCAGGCATCGCGGAAGGCCTGCGCCGAGCCGTGCCCGAAAGCGTAGTCCGGCGCGATCTGAACGAAGGTCTTGTACTGCTTGGTCAGGTACAGACATTCGTTCATGGCGTCCTGGTAGTTGTTGCGGCTGGTGCGGAAGGTGTACTCGTTGAAGTTGACGCCGGTGATGTCGTTGGCCGCGGCGGGCGCGACGATCAGGGGGATCTTGTTCTCGGCGGCGATGCCCTGCAGCGTGGCCGTCGCCCCGGAAGACACCGTGCCGACGAGGATGTCCACGCCTTCCACGTCGATCAACTCGCGGGCCACGGTGGCGGTGTTCTCCGGGTTGCTCTGGTCATCGCGCACGAAGATCTGGATCTCGCAGCCGTCGAGCATGAAGGTGTTTTCCTGCGTGGCGGTGATGTCGAACACCTCGCCGGCCGAACCGGGCGCGCCGGTGGCGTACTCCATGCCCAGCATGAAGGAGGGCAGGATGTGCGCCCCGTAGATGGCCAGCGGGCCGGAGACGTCGGTGATCAGGCCGACCTTGATCGGCTGCTCACAGGTCAGGCCGGCGGGCATTTCGGCAGCGGCCTCTTCCGTGGGGGCTGCCTCCTCGGCGGGTGCGGCTTCCTCGGTTGGCGCGGCCTCTTCCATCGGGGCAGTCTCTTCGGTTGGCGCAGCTTCTTCCATCGGAGCTACCTCTTCGGCCGGTGCCGCCTCCTCCATCGGGGCGGCTTCCTCGGCCGGCGCGGGGGCCTCGGTGGCTTTCGGCCCGCAGGCCGCCAGCACAAAGGCCAGGATCAAAATCAGGGTCAGGATACGGAACGGTTTCACGGTACTCCTCCTTTACGGAATGAATTGGATGGATAATCCTCACGCGGGGGGAACCGGCGGGAGGTTCTGTCAGGTTGCAAACTCGATAACGGCGCGGGAGGCGGCTTCTGGAACTTCGATGGGGAAAAAGTGCCCCGCATCGGGGAAGATCACCACCTGACTGTTGGGGATTTTAGCCGCCAGCAGGTCGGCGTTGGCGGGCGGGACGACTTTATCGTGCGCGCCGAACAGGATCAACGTAGGGGCTTTGACCTGCGGCAGGCGGTTCTCGAAGGCCGCTTCCGGCGAGATCAAGGCCAGGCCGATGGCCATCTGAGCCTGATAACCGGGCAGGTTGATCGGGTTGGCCAGCCGCCAGTCCAACCACTCCTGCACCACCTCGGGGTTGGCCTCCGCCCAGCCTGGCGCGGTGCTGACCTTGATGCCGTTGAAGAAGCGCGTCTGCGGGTCGCCGGTGGTGTCGGAGAGCACGGCCATGGCCTCCGGCGTGATGGGCACGTGGTTGGGGCCGCCGAAATTGGTGGAGCACAGAATCAGCTTGCTCACCCGCGCGGGGTAATCCAGCGCCAGCGCCTGGGCCACGAACCCGCCCATCGAATGCCCCATGATGATGGCCTTTTCGATGCCCAGCGCGTCCAGCAGGCCGACTGTGTCGGCGGCCAGCATCTGGGCGGTGTACGGGCCGGGGGGTGTGTCCGACTGCCCCACGCCGCGATTGTCGAAGGCCACCACCCGGAAGTGCTCTGCCAGGTAGGGGATCATCTTGTGCCACTGCCAGAGCGGGTACCCCAGCCCGGCGATCAACACCAGCGGCTCGCCCTCGCCGGTGACTTCGTAGTACAGGTTGACTCCATTGACCTCAACTTTGGGCATGCTCACTCCTTTCCACCGAACTGCTCGCGCAGCACATCCTTCATCACCTTGCCGTAGGGGGAATATGGCAACGCTTCGGTGAAGATCACGCGTTTGGGGATTTTGTAGCGCGCCAGCCGCCCCTCACAGAAGGCTTTCAACGTCTCTTCGTCCACCTGCTGGCCGGGTTTGCGCACCACGATCATCCAGCCGACCTCGCCCCACTTTTCATCGGGGTGGCCGATCAGGGCGGCGTCTTCCACGGCGGGGTGTTCGCGGAAAACGGCCTCGACCTCGGCGGCGTAGATGTTCTCCCCGCCGCTGATGATCATATCCTTGTAGCGCCCGACGATGTAGTAATAGCCCTCTTCATCGCGGCGGGCCATATCGCCGGTGTGAAACCAGCCCTGTCGCAGCGCCTCGGCGGTGGCCTGCGGGTTGCGCCAGTAGCCGGAGCACACCATTGGGCCGGAGATCAGCAGTTCGCCGGTCTCCCCAACGGCCACGTCGTTCCCCTCAGCATCCACCAGCCGCATGCGGGCATGGAAGATCGGCTTGCCCACCGAGCCGGCTTTGCGCAGCGCGTCCTCGTCGGTCATGGCGAAGCAGTTGACGCCGACTTCGGTCATGCCGTAGCCCTGCCGCAGCACCACGCCTTTGGCCTGGCTCCAGGCGTGGATCAAAGAAGGCGGGCAGGGCGCTCCCCCGCTGATGAAGAAGTGCACATGACCGAAATCGGCCTGCTCGAAGGCCGGCGAGTTCATCCAGACCTGGAAGAGTGTGGGCACCCCCAGGATGACGGTGCAGCGCTCGCGCCCGATCAGGCGGAGGGATTCTTCCGGGTCGAAAGTGCGCGCCAGCACCACCCGTCCGCCTGCATAGAACAACGGCGTGAGGAAGACGAACAACCCTCCGGCGTGGAACATCGGCGTGAGGATGGGGGAGACATCCCGCTCGCTCAACCCCCAGGAGATCACCGTGTTGATGGCGTTCCACAAAATCTGGCGATGGGGCAGCACCGCCCCTTTGGGTTTGCCGGTGGTGCCGGAGGTGTAGAGAATGCAATAGGGATCCTCTCCGTCCAGGGGCGGGCGCGCCGGCTCATCAGGAGAGGCCGCGGCCAGCAGGTCGTCGTAGGCCGGCGCGTCGGGAATCGGCGCGCCTTCCAGGGAAATGACGTGTTCCACCGCGATCTGGCCGCGCATCTCCTCCAGGACGGGCACGAACTCCGGGCCGACGAGCAAAACCCGCGGTTCCAGGTCGTTGAGGATGTAGGTCAGCTCATGGGCGGTGAGGCGCCAGTTGAGGGGGGCGAAGATCGCCCCGATCTTCGCCAGCCCATAGAGCAAATCTACATAGGGCAGGCTGTTGTGCGCCAGAATGGAGACGCGGTCGCCCTTTTGCACACCGAAGCGGGCGCGCAGGGCATTGGCCAGGCGGTTGGCGCGGGCATTGAGTTCGGCGTAGGAATAACGCCGGTCGGTGTGAACATCGTAAAGCGCCTCCCGCTCAGGGGTGAGGTCGGCGCGGCGGGTCAGAAGGTCAGCAGCATGCAGGTTCATGATCAGGGTTTGCGATTACTGTAGCACAGGTTTGTTACCCGGCAGTTACACATCTTCGGCAAAGCGGCGGCGCAGTTCACGTTTGAGGATTTTCCCCGCCGCCGAGATGGGAAGTTCATCCAGAAAGACCACCGAGTGGGGCACTTTGTACTTCGCCAGGCGGTCGGCCAGGAAAGCGAGCAACTCCTGCTCGTCGGCGTGGGCGCCGGGCTTGAGCACCACGCAGGCCTTACCCACCTCGCCCCATTTGGGGTGCGGCACGCCGATCACCGCGCACATGTGCACCGCGGGGTGCTGGTAAAGCACTTTTTCGATCTCGGCAGGATAGACGTTCTCGCCGCCGCTGATGAACATATCCTTCTTGCGGTCTACGATGTAGAAGTAACCTTCTTCGTCGTAGAGGGCCACATCGCCGGTATGGAAGAAACCGCGTTCGTCCACCGCCTCGGCCGTGGCCTGCGGGTTGTTGAAGTAGCCGGAGCAGTAGGAGGGGCCTTTGAGCACCAGTTCACCGGGCTGGTTAGGGCCGAGGAAGTTGCCCTGCTCATCCGCCACGCGGGCGTCCACGAAGAAGTTGGGGCGGCCGATCGAGCCGGCCTTGCGGATGGCGTCCTCCGGCGCCAGGGCAAAGATGCCGGGGCCGAACTCAGTCATGCCAAAACCCTGCTTGAAGCGCACGCCCTTCTCGGCGGTGTACTTCTCCACCAGCGGAACCGGCAGCGGCGCACCGCCGGAGGTGCAGAAGCGCAGCGAAGAGAGATCGGCCTGCGCCCAGTTGGGGGCCTGCGTGAGCATCTGATACATGGTCGGCACGGCGGCGAACACGGTGACGCGCTCGCGCTCCAGCAGTTCGAGCACTCGCTGCGGGTCGAACTGCCGCAGGAAGATGGTGGTGCCGCCGAAGATCACATTGGGCAGGGTGTAAACGAACAACCCGCCGGTGTGGAAGAGCGGGAAGACGTTCAGGTAAATATCGTTGTGCGTCAGATCGTGGATCACCGTGTTGAGCGTGTTCCAGGCGATCATGCGATGGGAGACTTGCGCGGCCTTGGGCAGGCCGGTGGTGCCGCCGGTGAAGATCAGCGCGGCGATGTCCTCTGCCTCCAGGTCTTCGCAAGTGACCGGCTCGTCCGGCGCGGCCTGCAGGGTGCTCTCGAAATGAAGGCTGCCGGGCAGCCCATCCCCATCCAGGTGGAGCAGTTGCAGGGGGTAGTGGGCGACGAGCTGCTCCACGCCGGCGCGAAAGTCATCGGAGAAGAGCAGGATTTTGGGCTGCACGTTGTGGAAAATTTCCAGCAATTCGCGCCAGTGCAACCGCCAGTTGAGAGCAGTGTGGACGGCGCCCAGCTTGCCGCAGGCGAAGAACAAGTCAAGGTGTTCCACGCCATCGCGCGCCAGGATGGCGACGCGATCGCCTTTACCGATCCCCTGGGCGCGCAGCCAGTTGGCCAGTTTGTTCGCCCGCCGGTTGGCCTGGCGGTAAGTCAGCCGCCATTCGGGAGATTTGCCGGCGTCCACGAAGGCCAGTTTGTCGGGAGTGTACAGTTCCCGCCGGCCGAGGTAGTCACCGATGTACATGGGTCACCTCCTTGACATGCACCGCGGAGCGCGCGGAGAACGCAGAGCGTTTGGTTTTGTAGGACGGACTTTCCAGTCCGTCCGATGCCCCCCGCACAGCGGGAGATGGCTTCGCCGCGCTCGCCATGACAGGCGAGGGTGTCGTTGCGAGCCGCCGCAGGCGGCGTGGCAACCCCCTGCATGGTGGGGAATAACTTCGCTGCGCCCGCCATGACAGGGCAACGCGGAGAGCGCAGAGAACGCAGAGCGTTTGATTTTGCTTTGTAGGACGGGCTTTCCAGCCCGTCCGATCCTACGCTGCCGTCCAGCGCCACACGGACGAGGCCATCGTGATGCCGCCGCCGCTGGCGCAGAAAAGGATCACATCACCCGGTCGCGGCCCTTTGCCCTGATCAATGGCATCGTCCAGCGCCATCACCACGCAGGGAGAGCCGGTGTAGCCCCATTTGTCCATCACCCAGTGCGTCTTCTCCAACGGCTGGCCGAGCAGTTCCATCATGTATTCGATGGTGCGCAGGTTGAGCTGGGTGAAGAAGAAGTAATCCACATCCTCGAAGGTCAGGCCGCCTTTTTCCAGCGCGCCCTGCATCAGTTTAGGCCAGTATTCGGTGTTGAAGGTTTTGGGGAACTTGCGCACGAACTCCACCTTGGGCGGGCCGAAGGTGCGCAGGTTCTCCGGCGTGCAGGGACGAAAAGCGCCGCCGGTGTAGATGCCCAGCGCGTCGTGAAATTCGCCCACCGCCAGGAAGTTGCTGGCGATGAAGCCCTGCTCCGGGCCGACGCCGAGCAGCGCAGCCCCGGCGCCGTCGGCGAACAGGTTGGCGGTCTTCTTGTCGTTAAAGTCCAGGAAGCGGCTCATGCCATAACCGCCGGCCACCAGCACATAGCGATAGTCCGGCTCGGTCATCAGGTAGCGAGCGCCCTGGTCGAGCGCGGTCACCCAGCCGGCACAGGCCGAGTTGACGTCGTAACAGCCGGCGCGGTGAGCGCCCAGC
>RFKO01000115.1 GCA_003694235.1 Anaerolineae bacterium | reverse complement strand
GGCAGCCCCTGGCTGATGGGAATGTTGGCATCGGTCGAGCCGATGGACAGCTGCGGCGAGACCCCCTGCGCCCTCAAAGATTCCACCGCCAGGCGCACCAAAGGATGGTCGGAGGCGATCTCCCCTGCCGGACGGCGGCCAATCACCTCGGCGCTTACCTGCACATCGGCCCGGCTGGCCTGCCGTATCAGCGCTTCGACCTGCTCCACCAGCGCCGCCAGCGTTTCGGCCTGCTCGGCGCGCAGGTCGAGTTCCAGCCAGGCGTGCGCGGCGATGGTGTTGACCGAGGTGCCGCCGCGGATCACGCCCACGTTCAGGCTGGCGCGCGGCTGTGTGGGAAGCGGCAACGCCGTAAGACGGTGAACGATCTCCGCCAGTTCATGGATGGCCGATGGCCTGCCAAAATCGCCCCAGGAATGACCGCCGGCGGTGCGCACATGCACACGATAGCGTTGCACCCCCAGCCCGCGGTGAAAAATCGTCCCCAAAGCCACGCCCTCCAGCACCACATACGCAGCGGGAGCGGAGCCAAAACGCCGCACCACGGCGCGCATCCCTTTCAAATCCCCCAGGCCCTCCTCGCACACATTGGCGACCAGCCACAAGTCTCCCGGCGGCGTGTAACCGGCTTCTCGCAGCGACCACAGGAGGCCAAACAGACCGGCCACCGCCACGCTGTTATCGCCGATCCCCGGAGCGTGAATCTTCCCCGCTGTGCGCCGAACGCGCAAATCCGTATCGGGGGGGAACACCGTGTCGCTGTGGGCGCTCACCACCACCGGCCTGGCATCGCCTGTCCCCGGCAGGCAGGCATACACATTCCCCATTTCATCCTGCTCCACGCGCAGCCCTTCTTCCCGAAAACGGCGGAGCAGAAAAGCGGCGCGCTGCGCCTCCGCAAAGGTCGGCGCGGGGATCTGCTGGATTTCGACGGCCAGATCAAGCACTGCCGGAATGAGTGAGCGCATCCTGGTTCCTCCCGTTCTCCACTTCTTCCGGCTCGAAACGCACCACCTCTTTGCCGGTCAGCTTCTCATGCACTTTCTGCACAATCAGATCGAGGTGGCCGCGGTGTCTGACGAAATCCATATCGTCGGCGGGGACGGTGAGCACCGGACACAGGCTGAAATTGTGCACCCACTCATCGTACAAATGATTGAGGCGTTCGAGGTAATCCGGGCTGATCTCGCGCTCGTATTCCCGGCCGCGCCGCCGGATACGCCGTTGCAGCGTGGACACCGAGGCTTTGAGATAAACCACCAGATCAGGCGGGGGCAGAAATTCGGTCAACACCTGATAAAGCTCCCAATACGTCTGATAATCGCGCTCGCTCATGTGCCCGCTGAGGTACAGGTTGCGGGCGAATACCTCGGCGTCTTCGTACACGCTGCGGTCCTGCACCACCGAGGTGGGATGATCCAATAAACGGCGGTGGATGCGCAGGCGGTGGGTGAGGAAGAACAGCTGGGAGTGGAACGCCCAGGCGCGCATATCGCGATAGAAATCAGCAAGATAGGGGTTATCGGCCTGCGGCTCGTAAAAAGGACGCCAGTTCAGCCGCTGACTGAGCAGGTTGACCAGCGTGGACTTGCCCACGCCAATATTGCCGGCGACAGCGATGAACTTTTTCATCTTCACCTCAGCTTTCGGGAACGAGCAGGGCCACAGCCTGTCCGGCGGTGCCGTCCATGATCAGCTCCAGCACATGACCGGGGCGGTAGGCAGCCACATCGATCACGCGCAGGCAACTCTCCAGATCGGCATCGGCGGGAGAAAGTTCAGCCAGCCGATTGGGAGACTGATAGAAGAACTCGCGCTTGAAGACCGTCTGCGCATCGTCCAGATCGATTGCCAGAGGATAAATGCGCGCCTCCACCAGGTCCTGGAAGAAGTGCGTGCCAAAGGAGGGTTCCGGCGCGCCGTCAAACCCGCCGCCGGCCAACTCGATCAGAGCGCGTGTGTTGTAGATCTCGGAATAGCGGATGTTCACCCCCAGATCGGGGTTGCGTGTGCCCCAGCGCCCCGGCCCGATGCAAATGAAGGTCTCGTCGGCCAGCAAAGTGTTCAGCCGCCCGATGGCGCGCCCCAGTTCGGCGCGGTCGCTGGCCGTCGGCAGGGCATAGTACCCCTCCGGGGAAACGAACACCACATAACGAATGCCGCGCACTCGCCCGCGCGGGATCATCCCCCGCGTGGAAAACACGATATCCTCGGCGGCCATATCCTCCGGCAGATGGGTTTCCTCTTCCTCGCTATGGCTCTGCGGACGGCACTGCAGAATGGCAATGCGAACATCCGGATGCAGGTCATGAGGGTCATCCAGATATACCGCGAACTCCATATCCACCGGCGTCTGATAATGCTTTTCCAGCAGGGAAAGTATGATGCGCATGTAAGCGGCAAAGGAGGTGCGCTGCAACAGGCCATCGAAAGTCAGCACCACACTATTCATTTGCTGCGCAGAGAGATTGGTGCGGATGGGCAGCAGGAAGCCCCCCTGGTCAATCTGCGCGATATAGCGTAAGAGCGGATAGCGGCGATTCAGCACCCTGTGAATCGGGAGCGTCTCGAAGCGGTTTTCGGCCAGGTTGATCACATCCACATACCGCTGCGAGTAACGGCGGATGAGCTTGGTGGAATATTCTGGCCGGAGCAAGGGATGGCTGAGCGCCACCAGGCGGGGATAATCGTTGCCCACCCGCTCCACAGCGCGCGTGCCCAACCCCCACACCAGACGCAGGAATCCATCCTCCTGACGGATTTGCGGCGACCAGCGGAACATGTTGCGGCTGAAGGCCACCCCCGCGGCATGGGGAAAATAGTAATCCCCAAAACGCTCGCCCTCGACCACCTGAATCAGGATGGCCAGCCGCTCATCGTAATCCTGCAGCCCCATCGCCCGCCGGTAAAGCAAGGCGTCGGGGTTCAAGCCGCTGGCGAAAACCCGCGCGATGGCTCGCGTCAGGGCATGCAGGTTTTCCTCCGGCGTGCCCTGATTGGGGCAAAAGATGCTCTCGTATTTCCCGGCGAAGGACGTGCCGAAGTTGTCTTCCAGCAGGCTGGAGGAACGGACGATCAGCGGTTTGTCACCCACGCGGGCCAGCAGGGTGCG
>RFKO01000114.1 GCA_003694235.1 Anaerolineae bacterium | reverse complement strand
TGTCCGCTCAGTCTGGCGATGGCTTCGTAAGAGGCCACGAAGCCAAACTGGTAAAACATGGTCAGATAAACCCCTGTGATGAAGATGACAAGCAGCAATAAGACCGTGATCGTGCCGGTGTGATACAGGGGATTGAAGCGCGGGTCACCCAACAGGCGCACGACTGGAGATTCCGCCAGCAGGGTGATGTGCTCCAGCCAGCTCAGCAGGCCGCGCCGCGGAGACGGGAGTGGGGCTTTTTGGGTTCGTGGTGTGACGTTGGCCATGGCGCGTTGTCTTCCCTCTTGTTCGTTGAACCTCCCGCAGGTTCTAAACCTGCGGGAGGTTTTTTGTAAACTACCAGACTTTGCCGCCCGGAGCGTTCAGGGAAATGTTGGCGATCTGGTCCACCAGTTGTGGCCCGTAGGCGATGATGATCAGCGCGATCGTGCCGATCAGCCAGGGCTTGAAGGCATCCAGCCATTGCGGAGTGTCTTGCGGGTCGTGTATGGCTTCGGCGACCGGCACTTCCACTTCGGCGGGTTCAGCCTTCTTCGACCAGGCGGTGCGCGCTACGGTGACGACGAAGAGCACCGCGCCGATGAACATGATCGAGCCGCCAATGCCCACGCGCAGCAAGTGGCCGCTCCATTCTTCGGGGATGTACGGCGCCAGGCCCAGCGGGGTGCGGCGCGGCGCGCCCAACAGGCCGAGCACGTGCATGGCGTTGGAGAAGATGATCATGCCGATGAACCACAGCCAGTTTGCCCAGGTGGCTGTTTTCTCATTGAGCAGTTTTTTGCCGGTGATGTACGGCACCAGCCAGTACGAGATTCCCCAGAAGGAGAGCGTGACGGCCGAGGCCACGGTCAGGTGGAAGTGGCCGGGCACCCAGGCGGTGTTGTGCAGCACCAGGTTGACGTTGTAGGAGGCGTTGGCCAGGCCGCTGATGCCGCCGAAGAAGAACAGGATGCCGGCGAATAATTGTGCACTGACCGAGGGATTGTTCCACGGCAGGGCGCGAATCCAGCCCAGCAGCCCTTTGCCGCCGTTCTGCCGCCCCGCGTATTCCAGCGAGGCAATCACGGTGAATGCGGTCAGCATGGAGGGGAAGAACACCGAGTAGGTCAGCAGGGCGTGCAGGAACTTCCAGCCGGCGGGAACGCCGGGGTCAACGTACTGGTGATGGAATCCCAGCGGCACGGAGAGCAAGAAGAACAGCCAGAAGGCAAAGCGCCCCAGCGAGTCGCTGAACAGCTTGCCGCCTGCCTGTTTGGGCAGCATGCCGTACCAGGAGATGTAGGCCGGCAGCAGCCAGAAGTAAACCAGCGGGTGGCCGGTGAACCAGAAGTACGTGCGCGCCAGCTGCGGGTCGGTGCCTTCGATCAACCCCAGCGACCAGGGCAGCAGCATGGTGAGGATTTCTGCCGCAACGCCCAGGGTGGCGATCTGCCACATCCCCATGGTGATCACCGCGGCCAGGGCGATGAAGGGGCTGCGCACACCGGGGTTTTCCTTGCGCCAGGCAGCGAAAGTGAAGAAGAAGCCGTATCCCTCAATCCACGAGCCGACCACTACCAGCGTCAGGCCCAGGTAGAAAGCCCAGTGCGCCTTGAGCGGAGGGTAGAACGTATAGAGCACTGAGGCCTCGTTCAACAGGATGGGGATGGCGGCCATCACCAGTCCAACGACCATCGTCCAGAAGCCGACGCGGTTGAGCTTCGGATAACGCAGTTCGCGCTTCAGGCCGACGATCACCACCAGGGTCAGGAAGCCGGTGATGAAAAAGGTGGTCCACACCAGGGCGTTTAGCACGCCGTGCAGCGTGAGTCCCTGATAGTAGGATTTAAACAGCGGTTGCAGGTAGGGATACAGATCCAGGCCGGAGTGTTCCAGAGCCTGCAGTGGGCCGAATAGCGTGCCGATGGACAGCGCCAAAACGGCAAAGAAGATGTGAAGACCGACGAATTTCTTGTCTTCCTGGGAGAGTTGGTAAGTGTTTGCGCTCATCTCGCCTCCTTTAGGGAATTATGGCGTCACGTGTACCGTGCCGAACATGGCCGCGTGTCCGTTGCCGCAATACTCGGTGCAAATGTAGTTGTAATCTCCCGGTTCGTCGAAGGTGATCGTCAGCTTGGATACCTGGCCGGGGATGACCTGCACGTTCAGGTTGGTGTTCTGGAGTTTGAACCCGTGCTGAACATCCGCGCTGGTGACGTAGAAGGTTACCTTGGAACCGACGGGGACGGTTATTTCGCGCGGCTGGAAGAGCCATGTTCTGGCCAGGATGTAGGCTTCGTATTTGCCGGGTGACAGTTCACGCAGTCCCGGTTCCGCCCAGGGGCCGCTCTCGGCGACCGTGCGCGGGTCGACGCGCTGTTCTGGGCTGGGGACCTGGATGCCAAAAGCAAAGGCGGCCACGGCAATGGCGGTGGCAAAGCCGAGCAGCAACACGATGCTTACAATCATCCAGTTGCGCTCATACGGATCGATGTGCATGGATGTTTTGGTGCTCATATCGTCACTCCTCGGTTCAGTAGAATCAGATAGACCGACCCCCAAAGCAGAATGAGAGTCAGGACGAAGATGATCAAGATGGTCAACGTCCCTTTGGGGTGAAACTCCTGGTTTTTGTCGCTCATAAAAGCACCTCCTTCATTCACTATTGGCCGATAGGGCTTACCAGGATGTGAATCGCTAGCAGAATTTTGGTGGGGTGGTAGGGAGGCCAGAAGGTGGTCTGCCAGTACCCCGATGGAGTGATCATAATGAGACAAGGTAATACGCTGTTCCCCTGGGCTGCCTCATAGCTGCGGGCCAGATCGAGCAGGCTGTTTTGGTCAGGCAGGAGCGTCGTGATGCCTTCCAGGCGGTCGCCCAGCAGGTAGATCTGTGCTGGCACTTGGTGGTCTTTCAGATGAGCGGCCACTTGTAGGATGGCCTGTCGGCGTTCTTCCGCGTGCGCGGTCTGTGGATTCTCGAACACGAGCAGCACGAGTTCACCGCGGTGCTCGCTCAGCGAGTGATGCTCCCCATCGCTTCCGGGGAAGTAGAAATCCACAGCCGGCCGCAGCGGTTGCGCCAACCGTTGGGCTAAAAAGTACGGCCCGATGATGAGCGTGATGCCGGACAGGAAACCCAGCGCGAAGTTAAGGTACAGGGTGCGCATCAGCGCAACATGTAGGCTACATCCGCGGCGATGGCTTCTCCTGAAGTGCCGTAGGGGAAAATCAATTTGAGATATCCCTCGGGGTCTATCGCCATGACCGTGGCTGTATGATTGACCAGATAATCCTTCTCGGAATCGCCTTCGGCTTTTTCAAAATATACGCCGTACAGCGTGGCGATTTCTTTGATTTTATCCAGTTCGCCGGTTACCCCGATGAAGTCAGGGTGGAAGTGCTCCATATATCGTTGCAGCACTTCGGGCGTATCGCGCTCCGGGTCAACCGAGATCATGATGACCTGGACGGAATCTGCCTGTCTGCCCAGTACGTCCAGGGCAGTTTTCAGCTCTGCCAGCGTTGTGGGACATACGTCCGGACAAAAGGTGTAACCAAAATAAAGCAAAACCACCTTGCCGCGGAAATCGTGCAGGCTGACCGTCCCCTGAGCGGATTGCAGCGTGAAATCCGGCGCCGCTTCGGGCGATTGGAGTACCGTGCCCGCAAAGGTGTGCGGCTTCAGACGAGGGAAGAGTAACGCCAGTATGAGCACCAGGCCGGCAAGCAGACCGATCAGAAAGAAGGGAAGCGAGCGTTTCATCGGTGGTATTCTCCTCAGGGGGTGTAACACAGGAAGTAGTGCGCCGCTTCGTATGCCAGGCTGGCAGCGCCTTTGCTGTTGTGCACCTCTTCGGCCAGCACGCGGATGTGCCGCAAAATGCGCTCAGTATCCGGCACCTGCGTCTGGTAGCGATATTCGCCGCGGATCACGCCCCATCCGTCCACCAGCACAAATTTGGGGTCGAAGCGGAAGCCGCCCTCGCCGTCTGGCTCGTAGTAGGCTTCAAAGCCGGCGCCGATGATGGTCTTGAGGAGGGCTTTGTCCTGCGTCGTGGCGAATATCCATTGCTGCGGGTCGGCGTTCAGGCTTTGCGCGTAGGCGGCCAGGCGTTCCGGCGTGTCGTAGTCCGGGTCGAAGGATATGGTTACAAACACCATTTCGATATCGCCCAGGTTGGCTTCGCCCAGACGGCGCTGGATCTCCTGGATGGTTGCGTTCATGCCGGCGCAAGGGTCTGGACAACGGGTGTATGTGAAATTGTAAAGTACGAATTTGCCGCGCAGGTCTTCGTTCGTTAGTGATCTGCCATTCTGGTCGATCAGGATAAAGCCGGGAGACAGGCGAATGCGGGGGACAACCTGCACCGGTTGAAAAATTTTGAAAGCCAGGGCGGCGGTGATTAGCAATCCGGCCAGGCCGTATAACCCGTAAAGAAACAATTTTTTGCGCATTGCCGGCCAATTGTGCTGGTTTGGGTTGTCTCTTGTGCGTTCGTGCACAAGTTTAATGGAAAGTTAATCCCTTGTCGTGGCCCGAATGGGGGATTTTGGGAAGAGAGGTATCCCCCATTTGGGGGATGTCAATCCTCTTTCAGGAGGCCGTGGCGGATGGCCCACGCGGTGGCTTCCACCCGGCTGTTAATCTGCAGTTTTTCCATCAGGTGGCTGAGATGTGTTTTGACGGTGTGAGGCGAGATGTCCAGTTTTTCGCCGATCTCGCGGTTGCTCAGGCCGCGGGCGACCAGGCGGAGCACCTCGATCTCGCGCTCGGTCAGGGAACTGTCCTCTGCCTGGTTTTTGGCGGCGCGGCGTTGCTGGGCGTACTTTGTCAGCAGGTTGAATTCATCCACCAGCACGGCGGCCATTTTGGGGTGGATGACCACCCCCCCGCTGTGCATCTGATGGATTGCCTCGATTAATGTCTGGCTGGTTGTATCTTTGAGCAGATAACCGCGCCCGCCACAACGCAAGGCGGCAAAGAGATCGGCCGGGTTGTCCGAGTCTGTCAGGAAAAGGCATTGGGTTTCTTTGTTGAAGTCGCGAATTTTTCGCCCCAATTCAATGCCGCTGATGCCCGGAAGATAGACGTCCAGGATGAGGATGTCGGGTTTGTGCCGTCGCGCCAGTTCGAGGGCGTCGGCCGCGTTTCCGGTGGCGCCGCTGAGGGCAATGCCGGGAGCGTCGCTCAGCAACCGGGCAACGCCGTCGCGGAAGAGAGGGTGGTTGTCAACCAACAGCACGGTAATCATGGCGCGTCTACGATAGCGAACGGTGATAAAATCGTGTTACCGTTTGTCCTGATTATACTACGTTGTGACGGTGGCAGTGCGCCCCGGGTAGTGCGAAGGGCAATGCCCTTCGCACTACCCCCCCAGCCAAAGTTTCTTACGGTTTTAGCCCCGTTTTTTCGGGGTGGGTTTACTCGCAAGTCAAAGACTTGGCCAGGGGTTCAGCATAGATAAGAACGCCGTGAGGCGAAGACCGAAGCATCTGGCCGAAGTTAGATACTTATCTCTGTCTAAGGTAAGGATGGTAATCTGAGCAGCATCAGAGAGGAAGGTCGCATTTTATGGGTCATGAGTTGATCTCTCGCAGAGAATTTTTGAAGCTGGCCGCTGCCGGGGCTGGTGGCTGGATGCTTCATCCCTTGATGAAGGTCTTGCCTGCACCCGAGTTCCCCGAAGCAGAACGGTTGGGACGCGTGGCGAAAGGATTGGTGGAACTCAAAGCGCGTCCGGATTATGATAGCCCCACCCTGGCCACCCTGTACGAGGATACCGTGGTGGTCTGGCTGCGCGAGGTTACCGGTTACTGGCCTTATCGCAACAATCAGCGCTGGGTCGAGACGCCGGAGGGATACATCTGGTGCGCCTATCTTCAACCGGTGGATAACCGGCCAAATGCGCCTGTGGCCGCCCTGCCGCAGATGGGCGATCAGCAGGGGCTTTGGGCTGAGGTGACTGTTCCTTACGTGGATGCCCTTCTGGAGAACGGGCCGCCGCGTTCTGCCTGGTGGCGCTATCGTCAGGAAAATGGCCTGCCTTTCCGCTTTTACTACAGTCAGGTGGTCTGGATTGATCAGATGAAAACCGATGAGCAGGGGCAGGTATGGTATCGCGTCAACGAGCGTTATGGCAATCCGGGGGATATCTTCTGGTGTCGGGCGGAGGCTTTCCGTCCCATCACCGAAGACGAGGTTGCCCCCATCTCCCCAGAGGTAGAGGACAAGCGGATTGAAGTCAACGTTGGCTGGAATGAGCAGATGCTTTCGTGTTACGAGGGGAATACGGAGGTGTATTTTTGCCGGGTTTCATCCGGCGTGGGGGAGAACGCCACGCCCACCACGCCGGTGGTCTCGCCGGGTTTTATGATCTGGCGCAAGCTGTTTTCGCTGCACATGGGGGGCAGCACTGCAGCCGGAAGCTGGGATGTCCCCGCGGTGGCGTGGACGACTTTGTTCCAGGGTGATGGTGTGGCTATTCACTCGACTTATTGGCATAATAATTACGGCGAGCCGATGTCCCACGGCTGTGTAAATGTAAGCCCGGAAGATGCCAAATGGATCTTTCGCTGGACGAACCCGCAGGTGCCATTTGTCACCGGCGATGTGACCATCTCTGGTAGCGGTGGGACGCGGGTCATCGTACATGAAGGTTGAAAGGAAAGAACGACATGGATTTTTCGAACATTGGTTTAGGATTGGCGTTCCTGGCCGGTCTGGCCTCGTTTCTCTCTCCCTGTGTGTTTTCGCTGGTGCCGGCGTACATCGGCTACCTGGGCGGCCGCTCGGTTGCGCTTGCTGAGCCCGACACCGCCCGCCAGCGCTGGCTCACGTTCTCGCATGGCGTGGCCTTTGTGCTGGGGTTCAGCGTGGTGTTTGTGTTACTGGGCGTGGCGACCTCTGCGCTGGGTGGATTGCTCTATGATATTCGTACCTGGCTGGCGAAGATTGGCGGCGTTGTGGTGGTGATTTTCGGCCTCCACATGACGCATCTGGTGCGCATTCCCTTCCTGGAGTATGATTTGCGCCCGCAATCGCAGCCGGATCGGCAGCGCGGTTATCTGTCATCCGCATTAATGGGTGTGTTCTTTTCGGCGGGCTGGTCGCCTTGTGTCGGCCCGGTGTTAGGGGCGATTCTCACGCTCTCGCTCAACGGCGGGTCGGTGGCGCAGGGCGCCTCGCTGCTGACGGCCTATTCGGCCGGCCTGGCGATCCCCTTCTTGCTGGCCGCGCTCGGCATGGGATGGGTGACCAACATTTTGCAGCGTCATGGCAAAGTGATGTACTACGCCGAAATCGTCATGGGAGTCATCCTGATCGTTGTGGGCGTGATGCTGTTCCTGGGCACGTTTGAGCAGCTGGCCCGCTTCGGCTTTTTCGTTGATCTGGGGTTGTAAATCCAATGAGCGCCCGCCTGAAATCCCTGATGGTGTTGTTGGCCGGGCTGCTTCTGGGGGCCGGCGTAGGGGTGATTGTGCTTTCTGCCTGGCAGGCGGCGCGGGAGACGCCGGCAGCAGACGGGCGCTCTCTGCCCGCCAGCGCTGATCTCAGTGTAGGTTCACCGGCTCCAGACTTTACGCTTGCCTCCCTGGATGGAGGCGAAATTGGCCTGGCCGATGTGCGCGGGCAGGTCGCCGTTTTGAACTTCTGGGCTACCTGGTGCGCGCCCTGTCGCCTGGAGATGCCGGCTTTGCAATCGCGCGCCGAGAAGTTCCATGGTCGCCTGCGCGTTCTGGCGATCAACTTCGACGAGCCGGAGGAAGATGTGCGCGCTTTTGTCGATGAACTCGGTTTGACGTTTGATGTGTTGCTCGATCCCGGTGCGCGGGTGCAATCGTTGTATCGCATTCGCGGATATCCGACCTCGTACTTCGTGGATGAAAAGGGCGTGATTCGAGCAATCCACATCGGCTTGTTGACCGAGGGGCAACTGGATGATTACCTTGCGGAACTGGGATTGGAGGACTGATGCTTAAGGTCACGCTGTATACCCGTCCGGATTGTCACCTCTGCGATCAGGCCAAAGAAGACCTGGCCGCATTGCAGGCTGAATACCCCCACGCCTTGACGGAGATCG
>RFKO01000113.1 GCA_003694235.1 Anaerolineae bacterium | reverse complement strand
TCATCCTCCGTAGCAAAATTTCTCGCAACCAACAGGACGGCCCGATTATAGCACATGGCGCCCCCGGCCGAACATCAAACATGACGCCTGCATCGGCTGATCGTGATGTTTGTTCGTTGTCGCGAGGGACACAGTATGCTACCCTTACACTACGGCATAACTGAGGCAGGAGAGAGAACATGACTCCCAAAAAGCACGAACTTGGTCAGGGATTGGCAGAATTTGCACTGTTGATCGTCCTGGTAGCCACGGTGGCATCGCTCACCCTGGTCGTCACCGGCACCAGCCTGCAGGATGTGTATTGCAGCGCGGTCGCCGGCATCACCGGAAAAGACCCCTGCGCAGCTGCCCTGAGCGAAGATTTCTCCGACCTCTCCGACTGGCAAATCGTCTGGGGGCGCAATTGGCGGATCGAAGACGGCAAGTTGTGCGGCAGCGGTTGGGGAGCACTTTTCAATACCCAGTTCAGCGGCGACGACTACACCATCAACCTCGGCAAGGCCAATCTGGCCCGCGGCAATGGGTATGGTGTCTTCTTCCGCGCTCAGAATTACAGCCGCCCGGAAGGCTATATCTTCCAATACGATCCCGGCTGGCGAGGCGGCGCCTTCATCTTCCGCAAGTGGGTCAACGGCCATGAGCTATATCCCTTTGCTGAGGCGCGCATGCCGGGGTACGACTGGCATGGAGAAGACCACCAGATAACCGTCGCTGTTGAAGGCAATACCTACATCGCATACGTGGACGGACAGGAAGTGCTGCGCGCCTCCGACAGCACATACACGCAGGGAGGTATTGGCCTCCGCACATGGGATCGAACTGCCGTGTGCTTCGATGATTTGACCATTACCACTCCCTGATCGGTACGGAAAGCGAGGTCATTATGCCCCTGGTAGAATCTCCTTCCCTGGAAGATTACGCCGAAGGTATCCCCGAAGGACAACCCTCTTCCCCAAAGAAGCGGCGCAAGATCGTGTGGGGAGCGATCATCATCCTGCTGGCGCTCACTTTTGTGCTGGCAAGCATCGCTTTCCTGCAATCTGAAAGCGGCGCGCTGTTGACCGGCAGAGGCACGATTACCGGCACGGTTGTGGACGAAAACGGCCAACCGGTGGCCGCAGAAATCTATGTACTGGGCACGGCTATCCGCGGGCAGGCCGATGCTTCCGGCCGCTTTACCATCGAAAACGTCCCCGCAGGCACACACGCCCTGGCAGTGGCCTACAAAGGATCGGGTTTCGAGTATCCGGTAACAGTGAACACCGGTCAGGTCACCGAGTTGGGTGAGCTCAAGTTTACTTCTACGTTGGAGCCGCACGAACCTGAAAGCGACTGATCCACCCTTCACCATCCGCGCGGCGAAACTTACCGACCAGCGCACCATCCACCGTATTGTGCGCGCCGCGCGCATCAACCCCACCGGCCTGAAGTGGCAGCGCTTCTGGCTGGCCGTCACACCGCAAGATGAGGTCATCGGCTGCGTGCAACTCAAACCGCACGCCGACGGGTCGCGCGAACTGGCCTCGCTGGTGGTCGTGCCTGCATGGCGCGGGCGCGGAGTGGCCCGCGCCCTGATCGAACATTTGCTACGGGTACATCCCCCGCCCATCTACCTGATGTGCCGTTCCTCGCTGGGGGTGTTCTACACTCGCTTCGGCTTTCAACCCCTCAGCAGCGAGCAAATGCCGCCATACTTCCGGCGCGTCAGCCAGCTGGCCAGTCTGGCCCACTTGCTGCGGCAGGAAGGGGAAACGCTGCTCATCATGCGCTGGGACGGCGTATCACCCGTTCGTTGAGGCCTCCCTGGGCGGGATGGCGCTCATGGCGTATTCGGCCAGCGCGGTGATGGTCAGGCTGGGGTTCACCCCCGGATTGGCGGGCATCACGCTGCCATCCACAATGTACAGACCGGGGTAGTTGTGCACCCGAAAGCGCTCGTCCACCACACCTTCGGATGCGTCGCGGCCGATGGGCGCGCCGCCCAGGATATGCGCTGTGGTGGGCAGGTTGAGCAGATTTTCTCCCAACGACCCCATCGGAATACCCTGAATACGGCGGGCGAATTCGCGCGTCACATCGTGGCCGACATCCACGCGCGCGGCGACGGCGCGCTCCGTATCCGGCTCGGCTACCAACCCGCGGCGGAACAACGTGTACACGCTGCGCCCCAAGCGGAACGTCATACGATTGTCCACGTGCTGCATCACCAGCAGGATGGTGGCGCGTCGCGCCCATCCGGGGAGCACATGCGTGCGCAGGAAATCCAGCGGGTGTCGCAGCAGCCAGAGGAGAGACTTCCACATCCGCAGCGGCACACGATCGCCCTGGGAGATTAACGGCGCGCTGATGTAGCGCATCAGATCGGAACCGGCGGGGTAACGCACCGGCTCAATGCGCGTGACTTCATCCGCATTGAAAATCGAGGTGATGGCAATGCCCTGAGAATAATCCACCTCCCCGCGGCGGGCGATGGCCCCCAGCAGCGCTTCGGAGTTGGTGCGCACCTTCTCCCCCAGGCGCGGCGAGAGACGCGGCAGCGAGCGCGTCTGATCGCGCAGCCGCAACAACAATCGCACCGTCCCCATCACCCCGGCGGAGAAAACCACGTTGCGCGCCTGAACGCGCCGGAGCGGCTTGAACGGCCAGGCGGTTGAACTGCGGTAAACGACTTCGTAGCGAGCAGACGTCTGACCACCGACCGCCGACGGTGATTTGGCGTCTTCCGTCGGTCGTCCCCCGTCCGCGGTCAACGGTCGTACATCCACCACCTCGCTCTCGGCGCGGATCTCTGCCCCCCACTTCTCAGCAAAGTACAGATAGTTCTTCAGCAGCGTGTTCTTGGCATTGTAGCGGCAGCCCACCATGCACGCGCCGCAATGCGTGCAGCCCCGCCGCGGAGGACCCTGCCCATCGAAATACGGGTCGGGGACTTCCTCGCCCTCCGGGCCGAAGAACACCCCCACCTCGGTGGCGCGGAAAGTGTGCTCTGTGCCGCGTTGGCGAGCAATTTCCTGCAAAACCCGATCGGCCGGCCAGAAGCGCGGGTTAGGCGTCACGCCCAGCATCCGGCGGGCGGTTTCATAGAAAGGCGCCAGCACCTCCCCCCAGGGAAGCGGTTCGTTCCAGGCCGGGGTGGCGAAGGTAGCCTCCGAGGGGACCTCCAGCACGTTGGCGTATCCCAGACTTCCGCCGCCCACCCCCGCGCCGTGCAGCACCATCACCCCTTTGAGCAGGCTGATCTGCAGAATGCCAAAAGCGCGCAGCGCCGGCAACCACAGATATTTCCAGAACTGCCAGTTGGTGCGGGC
>RFKO01000112.1 GCA_003694235.1 Anaerolineae bacterium | reverse complement strand
CGGCTACCCATGTGCCTGGATGAAGGCGATGATGTCGCTCATCACTTGCCGGCGGTCGAGGTCGTTGTGCGGCTCGTGGCGGCTGCCGGGGTAGATTTTGACCGTCTTGTCCGTTGAGGCAACCTGTTGCGCGAAGGCCGCCGCGCCCTGGGCAGAGAGCAGCGGGTCTTCCTCGCCGTGGATAAACAACACCGGCAGGTTGATTTTCTCCGGCGCGGCCTTGATTTTCTCGATGATGCGCAGCGTCTCGGCGCCCCAACGGGTGGAGCGTTCCCAGAAGACCAGCGGGTCTTTGTCGTACGCCTCGGCTACCTGGGGGTCGCGCGATAAGCTCTCTCCGGGGAGTTTCACTTTGAGCGCCATGCGCGGGACGATGCGGGAGAGCGCCCTGGCGATGAAGACCAGCAGCGGGGGAGCGGCGTCCAGCGGTTCCAGCGCTGTGCCGGAGAAGATCGCTCCGTTCAGCCCGGCGGCGCCTTCTTCTTGCAGAAAGTCGAGCAGGATGAGCGATCCCATGCTGTGGCCGAAGAGGAAGCGCGGCAGGCGGGGGTAACGCTGCTTCAGCAGGTGGTTGAAGCGGCTTAAATCCTGGCGGTATTCCGACCAGTGGTTGATGTGGCCGCGCTGACCTTCCGAGCGGCCGTGGCCGCGGTGGTCGTATCCGCTGACCAGAATGCCGGCGGCCGTGAGGTCGGCAGCCATGCTGGTATATCGCTGGATGTGTTCGCCCACGCCGTGGACGATGCCGAGTACGGCTTTGATCTCGCCATCCGGCTGCCAGGTGGCCTGGTAAAGGTTCAGGCCGCCTGTGCCTTCAAAGTTTCCCTGTTCGAATTGCATGCTTTCTCTCCTGTGCAGCGTTCAAGCGATACGGTCGTAGAACAGCGGCAGCGGCTCAACCGGCTGATCGCTCCATTGGTGAGCGTTGAGCACGCGGGTGCCGGCCGCTTCCAGTCTATCCGGGTGATTGGCGTGGATGGTGAACAAGGGGCTGCCTTTTTCCACATAATCGCCGACTTTGTGGTGGATCTCGAAGCCGACGGCGTGGTCTATCGGGTCGCCCTTCTTCTCGCGCCCGGCGCCCAGCAACACCGCGGTCTCGCCGATCACCCGCGCGTGGATCTGCGAGAGGTAGCCGGAACGGGGTGCGGGGATGGTTTCGATGATGGCGGCGCGCGGCAGGCGCTCAGGTTCGTCCACATAGCGCAGGTCGCCGCCCTGGGCGCGCACCAGGTCGCGGAAGCGTTCCCACCCGCGCCCGCTCGCCAGCGCTTCTTGCAGCTGGGCGCGCGCCTCTTCCTGATGTGTGGCTTTGCCGGCCAGGATAAGCAATTCTGCGGCCACTTGCAAACAGTGCTCCACGAAGTCCTGCGGCCCATTGCCTTGCAGTGTGGCGATGGCCTCGCGCACTTCCAGGGCGTTGCCCACGGCGTGCCCCAGGGGTTGATTCATATCCGAAATCAGCGCCACCGCCTTGCGACCGGCCAGGCGGGCGATATCCACCATCAGGCGGGCCAGGGTGCGGGCTTCTTCCAGATCGCTCATGAACGCCCCCAGGCCGGTTTTGACATCCAGCACGATGGCCTGCGCCCCCGCAGCCAGTTTCTTGCTCATGATGGAGGAGGCGATCAGGGGGATGGAATCCACCGTACCGGTCACATCCCGCAGGGCGTATAGTTTGCCATCGGCCGGGGCCAGTTCGGAGGTTTGTCCGGCGAGAACGATGCCGACTTCTTTGAGCTGGCGCAGGAACTGTTCTTCGCTCAGGTTGCAGTTGAAGCCGGGGATGGATTCCATCTTATCGAGCGTGCCGCCGGTAAAGCCCAATCCGCGCCCGGACATTTTTCCCATGGGCACCCCGCAGGCGGAGACCAGCGGCTCGACGACCAGCGTGGTTTTATCGCCTACGCCGCCGGTGGAATGTTTGTCCACCGCCAGCGGGACAACATCGCTGAGGTCAAGCTGGTCGCCCGAGGCGATCATCGCCAGCGTCAGGTCGGTGGTTTCCCGGGGGGTCATGCCGCGCAGCAGTACCGCCATCGCCCAGGCAGCGGCCTGGTAATCGGGGATTTCGCCGCGGGTGTACCCCTGGATGAAAAAGTCGATTTCTTCACGGCTGAGTTCGCCGCCGTCGCGTTTTTTGATGATGATATCTACGGCTCGCATGGCATTGATCCGTCGTTGTTGTGATTTTTTATCTGTCGTCCGTCGTCCGTCATCCGTTGTCCGTCGTCCATCGTCCGTTGTCCGTGGTCTGTCCGCCGTCGTCATTATACCTGATGTTTCCGTCTGCGTTCGTGGAAGACGCCAGCCACACCGAGCAGCACCAGCGCTGCGCCGGCGAACGTCCAGGAGGTGATGGGCTCGGAGAGGATCAACCAGCCGAGGAAGACCGCCAGCACGGGGTTGACGTAGGAGTAGGTCATCACGACCGGTGTGGGGAGCAGCTGCAGCGCGCGCACGTAGGACGTGAAGGCCAGCAGCGAACCAAACACGATCAGGTAAGCCAGCGCCAGCCAGGCGGCGGGGGTAGGGGTTGGGAGCGGCTCACCCCTCAGCAGCGCGACCAGCAGAAAACCCAATCCACCGAAGGTGTGCTGCGCGCCGGCGCTCAACACGGGGGGAATGTCGTACAGCCGGCGGCTTTGCAGGATGCTGCCCATCCCCCAACTGAAACCGGCAAACAGCAGCGCCAGCAGGGCGAGGATGTCGGCGCGCACCCCGCGGCGCAGCACCGGCCAGGAGAGCACCACGATCCCGCTGAAGCCGACCAGCAGCGCGGCGACCAGCCGCCAGGTGGGCGCTTTGCGATCCAGTACGGCTTCCACAATGGCGACCCAGATGGGCGTGGCCGCGATGAGCAGCGCAGCCAGCGAGGAGTCGGCGCGCTGCTCGGCCCAATTGACCATGCCGTTGCCGCCCAGCCAGAGCAGCAATCCCGACAGGGCCAGATCGCGCCACTGCGTGCGGCTCAGAGAGGCGTTTTCCTGCTGCAGACGGCTCAGGGCGAGCATCAGCCCACCGCCGATCAGCACGCGCGTGGCCCCCAGCGCAAAGGGCGGAAACCCCGCTCCGGGACGCACGGCCACCCGAATGGCCAGGTAGGTGCTGCTCCAAACGATGTAAACCACGATCAGGTGCAGTAATCCTTGCAGTGTGATGGGCCGATCGTTGGTCATGTGGGTTCTCCTCCGACGGGTTGGGATTGGGCGCGGTGCACCCAGAATACCCCCGCGAGCACGGCTGCACCGCCGAGGGTTTGCGCTCCGTTCAGCGTCTCCCCGAACAAAGGCCAGGCGATCACCGCGGTGAGCACCGGCTGCCCCAACAGGGTGACGGAGACCAGTGGAGCGGGTAACCGTCCCTGGGCGTAGTTGATCAGCAGCCAACCGCCGATTTGGACGAGCGACCCGCTTGCCAGGAAGATCAGCCAGGTGGTGCGGGGATAGCCCACCAGAGGGTGGCCGATCAGCAGGTTGACAATCACCAGGAAGAGGGCGGAGGTGGCCGTGCTGATCCAGAAGAACGTCAGCGTGTCCAGATGGTCGCGGGCGCGCTGGGCAACCAGGTAGTACGCGCCGTAGAACACTGCGGCTCCCAGGCCGAGCGATCCGCCGTTCTGGAAGATGTCCCCGGCGCGCAGGTCGCCGCCGAGCACCGCCCCGGCGCCCAGCAGCGCGAGCACGGTGCCGGCCCAAAATCCGGCGGATAGCCGTTCTTGGAAGATCAGCCACGCTCCCAGGCCGACCCACAGAGGGGCGGTGTTGGCCATCAATGTTGGGATGGTGGCGCCGCTGCGTACGATGCCGGTGGCCCACAGGGTGAGGTCGGCGCCGAAGAAGGCTCCGGCCAGCGCAGCCAGCAAGATGCCGCGCCGCCGCGGTGCAGGCCTATTGTGCCGGTGCAGGGTGAACGGTAACGCCATGAAGGCTGCCCCCAGTGCCATGCGGTAGAATGCGGTTACCGTGCCGGGCGCTTCGGCCCCGCGCACGAAGATGGCTGAGAAGCCCAGGCTGAGCAGCCCTCCGGCCAGGGCAAGATAAGCGCGCGAAGTGGCTTTCAAGGTGTGCTCCTTTGTCGAGATGCGCCATTATAAAGCATCTGCCGCACCTTGACCAAATGGTTTGAGCGTGTAGAATTAACCCTGATGGGCCGGTGGCGGAATGGCAGACGCAGGGGACTTAAAATCCTCCGGTGGCAACACCGTGTGGGTTCGACTCCCACCCGGCCTACTGAAACCGTATTGGTGTTTCCGCGGGGAATCGCCAATACGGTTGTTGTTTCCCCGGAGATGCGCTCTTGAAAAGAGACCCGAAGTTTGCCAGGATTTCTTTTCTTCTGTGGGGGGTGATCGCGCTGTACACCGCTTTTCTCCCCTCGGCCATTCTGGTGTACCGCCGTTTGGAGGCTGCCATTGGGCAGCAGGCGACCGGCAAAATACCGCTTTTACTGGTGCTGACGGCAGGTGTGTTGTACGCCGTTTACGGTTTCCGCCGCAGAGGCACCTTCGCTCATCTGGTTTATTTGTTGCCGGCGGCGGTGCTGACGTACGCCGTCATCCGCCTGGAGCCGAATCCCAACAAACACATCCATATCCCCGAGTACGTGGTCATGGCATGGCTGCTCTACGCCGCGCTGAGCCGCGCCGATCAGGGCAAGGGGCTCATGCTGCTGATCTGGTTGTGCGGCTCGCTGTTGGGCGTGGTGGATGAAGTGGAGCAGGGCATCCATCCGCGGCGCTTTTACGGTTGGAGCGACATGCTGGTCAACAGCACGGGCGTGTTGGTCGGCTTGTTGACCATTCAGGGATTGCTATCCCCCCGTCTGAAGCCTGTGCCGAAGATAGTCCGCTGGCGGGCTGTGCTGCCGGGCGGCGCGCTGCTGCTGTATGGCCTGACGGGCGGCGTGTTGACCTGTGCGCGTTTGTTCGCCGTGCAGGCACAGGAACGCTTTCAGGGGGTGTATCCTCAGGGTTTGCTGGTATGGAATCTGACGTTTGTGGTGGGGGTGTTGCTGTATTTTCTCTGGCAGCGGCGCGCCGTGTCGCGCCCGCCGGCGTGGGTGCGGGTAAGGCTTTCCCCCTTGCTGGTCATCGTGGGCGCGATTCACGCGCTGGTCTTGTGGATCGCCGTAAGCGGCTCGCCTTTCCGCTAGCGATAAAAAAGCCCTTTCCAGAGTGAGGGGGGCACCCTGGAAAGGGTGCTTTTATTATGGCAGAAAATTCGCCAAAACGCAAGAGGCAAAATCGTGAAATTTCAACTTCGGCTATACCCGTTTCGGGGGTTTTACCCTATAATTGGAGGCCGTGCTATCCCGACTGGTTGACTGAAGCGCTCTCGCACGCTTTGAAGGGCGGTGCGAAGCAAGCCATAATCTCATATCAGGAAGGTTGAAATCAATGAAAGAGTATCAAACCGATAAACTGCGCAACATTGCCCTGGTTTCGCACAGCAGCGCCGGGAAGACCATGCTGGCCGAAGCGTTCCTGCACGCCACAGGTGTGACCACCCGTCTGGGGCGAATCGAAGACGGAACCACTGTCTCGGATTTTGAGGAAGAAGAAATCCGGCGAGGCATCTCGCTTTCCACGGCGGTGATACCGGTTGAATACCGGGATCATAAGATCAACCTGCTGGACACGCCGGGATACACCGATTTCATCGGCGAGGTGATTTCCGCGCTGCGCGTGGCCGACGCCGCGGTGGTGGTGGTCGATTCGGTCGCCGGCGCCGAGGTCGGCACCGAGATCGCCTGGTCGTATTGCGATGAATTCGACCTGCCGCGCTTTGTGCTGATCAACAAGATGGATCGGGAGAACGCCGATTTTCAGAAGGCGCTGGCCTCGGTGCGCGAGGTCACGGATGCCCGTCTGTTGCCTCTGCAGCTCCCCTGGGGCGAGAAGGCGGATTTTCAGGGCGTGATTGACCTGCTGACGATGAAAGCCTACCGTGGCGAAGGCAAGCAGGGCGAGGACATCCCCGCAGAGTTTGCCGATGACGTGGAGGCGGCGCGCCTCGAGTTGATCGAAACCGCCGCCGAGGGGGATGATGAGCTGTTGATGAAATATCTGGAGGGCGAGGAGCTCAGCGCCGAGGAGATTGTGCAGGGGTTGCGCGCCGGTGTGCTGGCCAACAGCTTCGTGCCGGTTTTCGTCAGCGCGGCCACGCAGGAGATCGGTCTTTTCCCGTTGCTCAACGCCATGATTGATCTCTTCCCCTCACCGGCCGAGCGGCCGCCGGTGGTCGCCGAGAGCGCCGCGGGCGAGGAAGAGCTTCCCTGCAGCGACTCCGGGCCGCTCGCGGCTTACGTCTGGAAGACCACGGCCGATCCCTTCGTGGGTAAGATTACCTACTTCCGCGTGTATTCCGGAACACTGGCCTCTGACAGCCGGGTGTGGAACCAGAGCGCCGGCGTCGAGGAGCGTTTGGGCAACCTCTCGCTGTTGCGCGGCAAAGAGCAAATTGCCGTCAAGCAGTTGCACGCCGGTGATATCGGTGTGGTGCCCAAACTGAGCGAGACTTCTACCAGCCACACGATTTGCGATAAGGATCATCCCCTGACCCTGCCGGTGCCGAAATACCCCAGCGCGCTGTACCGCGTGGCCGTTCAGCCGGAATCGCAGGCTGACTCGGCCAAGGTCAGCCCTACCCTTACCCGCCTGTGCGAGGAGGATATGACCCTCTCGTGGTATCAGGAGCGGGCGACCAAGCAGACCATCTTGCAGGGGATGGGCGATCAGCATATCGACGTGGCCATCCGCAAGGCCGAGAAGAAGTTCCAGACCAAACTGCTGATCGAAGAGCCGAAAGTCCCTTACCAGGAGACCATTCAGAAAGTAGGTTCGGCGCAGTATCGTCATAAGAAACAGACCGGCGGAGCTGGCCAGTTTGCGGAAGTGCACATGCGCCTCGAGCCGCTGCCGGATGAGGATTTCGAGTTCGTCAACGAGGTGTTCGGCGGCGCGATCTCATCCAACTTTATGCCGGCCATTGAAAAAGGCGTGCGCAACGTGATGGCCGAAGGTGTGCTGGCCGGTTATCCGGTGCACAACATCAAGGTGGCGGTGTACGATGGCAAGGAGCACCCGGTAGACTCCAAGCCGGTGGCCTTCGAGATCGCGGCGCGCGAGTGTTTCAAGCTGGCCATGATGAACGCCTCGCCGGTGCTGCTGGAGCCGATTATGAAGGTGGAAGTCCACGTTCCGGAAGCCAATATGGGCGATATCCTGGGCGACCTGAACACTCGCCGGGCGCGCGTTCAGGGTATGGACACTGTGCGCGGCAAATCCACTGTGCGGGCGTTCGTGCCGCTGGCCGAGATGCAGCGTTACACCACCGATTTGCGCTCCATGACTGGCGGACGCGGGGTGTTCAGCATGGAATTTGATCACTACGAGGTTGTGCCGCAGCACCTGGCACAAGAGATCATCGCCGCGGCGAAGAAGGCCAAAGAGGAGAAATAACGCTGTTTGCCCCCTGTGTTCCCTCCTGAACATTGCCACAGCCCTGCTCTGAACCTCAGGCAGGGCTGTGTCTTCCTCCTGTAAGTCCGGTTTTTGCCATTTGTGAGGTGGATATGTTTCGTTTTTCCAAGCGTAAAGACGAGATCTTTCACAACTTGATCGAAGAGCAGGCTTCGCTGACTTATGAAGGACTGAAGCTGTTGGTGCGTTTTATGGAGACGCAGGACCACGAGAGCGCCGAGCAGCTGACCATGCGGGAAAAAGAGGCCGATGAAGTGCGCCGTATTCTGATTGACGAACTGAACCGCACCTTTGTCACCCCCTTCGATCGCGAGGATATCTTTACCCTCTCGCGCACGATTGATGATGTGCTCGACTATGCCTACACCACGGTCAGCGAGATGGAGATCCTCAACGTACAGCCGACTTCCTTCATGCAGCGCATCGCCTCCCTGCTGCGCGACGCGGCGTATGAGATTTACCTGGGTGTGCAGCGTTTACGCAAGCATCCCGGCGTGGCAATCGATCATGCGCAGCGCGCCAAGGCGCTCGAGAATCGGGTGGAAGCGGTGTATCGCGAGGCCATCGCCGATCTGTTCAGCGGGCCGGAGGACGTGCATCATGTGGTGGAGATGTTGAAAAAGCGCGAGGTGTACCGTCACCTGAGCAACGCCGCCGATCGCGGGGATGAGGCCGCCAATGTGCTCTCGGATATTGTTGTCAAGATGACCTGAGAGAGGGATGTCATGCCTCCGGTTGTGATTGTGTTGCTTGCTCTGGCGCTGGTGTTCGATTTCCTCAACGGGTTACACGATTCCAGCAACATCGTGGCCACGATGATCAGTTCGCGCGCCTTCCGCCCTCAAACCGCCTTGACGATCACCGCGCTGGCCGAATTCAGTGGCCCGTTTCTGTTTGGTGTGGCGGTTGCCAAAACCATCGGCGACGAGGTGGTGCACGCGCAGGCCCTCTCGATGCAGGTGCTGATCGCTGCCCTGGTGGGGGCGATTTGCTGGAATGTGATCACCTGGCTTTTAGGGCTGCCGAGCAGTTCGTCGCACGCGCTGGTGGGGGGGATCGTGGGAGCGGTTCTGATGGGGGCCGGCTTTGAGGCGATCAAGCTCTCCGGTTTGGAGAAGGTGTTGATCGCTCTGTTGACCTCCCCTCTGATCGGCTTTGTGGTGGGGTATTTTCTCACCCGTCTGATTTTCTTCCTGGCGAGCGGAGCGACGCCGCGCATCAATGTGTTTTTCAAGCGG